>JBJFHS010000289.1:0-2119 GCA_051893885.1 Eubacteriales bacterium | reverse complement strand
GAGGTAGCCCAGATAAGCGCAGTTATTTTATGCGAATTCAGAAAATCGATGAGCAGGGTCGGGAACATGAAGAATTTTTTCGCGATTATATGCGTCGTGCAGCCGTTTCTCAGAGTCTGATAGATATCCTTCACCGACAAATCGAAGTAAAACGGCGCCTGATTGCCGAGCACATCGTTTTCAGCCACCCCGGACACCTCAGCCATCCACTCGGTAAAGTCGATAAGGCTTCGGTGCGAGATCAAAATCCCCTTCGGCTTTCCCGTGGAGCCCGAGGTAAAAATCATGTACGCCGGGTCGATATCGAGGACGGAGGCGAAGATTTTTTCTTCAAGCGAAGGGTCGTATTCCGAATTCATAGCGTCCTCAATAATTATGGTTTTGTATCTTTCGCACAGCTTTTCGGCGACTTTCGCGTCCTTTTCGGAATAAAGCACCGCCGCAGGATTTATCTGAGAGAGGATTTCTTCCATGCGGTCGGAGGGCATTTTGTCGTCGATAGGAACATAGCACGAGCCGGAAAAAAGCACCCCAATGCACCCGAGAAGTGACACCGCGCTTCTGTCGACAAGCACCGCAATCCTTTCGCGCACACCTCCCGAGACGGAATACACCCGCTGTCCGACCCTGCGTGAAAATCCGAGAAGCTCGCCGAATGTAAAGCTCCTGCCGTCGTCAGCGAAAGCAGTTTTGTCCGGCAGTCTTTCGGCTGTGTTTATAAGATATTCGGCGGCATTTTTTATCAGATACATGGCATAACTCCGGGTTAATTGATTGATTTTGATTGATTTTGAATTAAAAATACGTCAGGATAAATTATATCACAGGCGCAGATAAAAGTCAATGAATGTGTTTCACAATCGAAAAAATATACTTCTGAAATTATTTTGTCAGATAACAAATAATAATATAAATCTCCTTGATTTTTTGGGTTCGATATGCTATTATAGTGCCTTGCACGGATAAAATTCAATAAATACAGGAGGTAATATTTAATTGCTGTTTGGTAAACATTTGAATAAATATTATCTGAAATATTCGCCGGTACTCCTGCTCGGGCTGTTTGCGCTCGTTCTGGTCGACTATTTTCAACTGAAGGTACCCGAGCTGTACAGGCAAGTGGTGAACGGCATTAACAACGGAGCTGTAACCCTCTCTGACGGAAGTACCGCCGCATTTGACATGGCATTTCTGTTGGACGGGGTGTGCCTTCCCATGATCGTTATAATCCTTGTCATGGTTGTCGGAAGATTTCTGTGGCGAGTCTGCTTTTTCGGCACCGCGATAAAGGTTGAAACCGACCTCAGAAGCCGTATGTTCGACCGCTGCAAGGAGCTCTCCGTTTCGTATTATCAGGTGAACAAGGTGGGAGACCTCATGGCGAAGTTCATAAACGACCTTCAGACTGTACAGGACTGCTTCGGCTCGGGAATACTCATGTTCTTCGACGCGCTTCTCCTCGGCGTGCTGGCTTTGATAAAAATGTGCAGAATGGACCCGCTGCTTACGCTGTTTTCGCTGATTCCGATGGCAATCCTCCTCGCGATAGGAACCCTGATCGGCAAATACATGGGAGAAAAATGGAGAAGGCGTCAGGAGGCGTTTTCCTCTCTTTCGGATTTCGCACAGGAGAGCTTTTCCGGCATCTCGGTCATCAAGGCGTTTGTCCGTGAAGGCGCGGAGCTGTCTGCGTTCAAAAGACTCAACCGCGACAACGAAAACGCCAACGTCGAATACACAAAAGCCTCTACCTGCCTCAACGTGCTGATTACGCTGTTTATTGAGTCAATCATATGCATCATTCTCGGCTACGGCGGCTATCTTGTTCACGAGGGAATTTTCAACGCCGGCGAGCTCATCGAGTTTATCGGCTATTTTGGCTCAATTACGTGGCCCTTTATGGCTATCGGTCAGCTGATTGAGATGCAGTCGAGGGGCAAGGCTTCTCTCGGCAGAATAAGCGAGTTGCTTGACGCAAAGTCCGATGTATGCGACCGCGAAGACGCAAGACATATCGGCAATATCCGCGGGGACATCGAATACAGAAACCTCACCTTCCGCTATCCCGGCGCTGACTTCGACGCACTTGAAAACATCAGCCTCACGGTAAAGGCGGGCG
>JBJFHS010000288.1:0-2119 GCA_051893885.1 Eubacteriales bacterium | reverse complement strand
CGCATGAGGTGTAAAGTCCCTGCGAAGCCTTGTTGTACGGAAAGATTTTTACGTTGTACAGCCTTTTGAAGCCTATCTCACGCGCCCTGTCAATAAGAGCGTTCAGCACCTTTTTGCCGATTCCTACTCCGCGGTATTTGTCAACTCCTATGACTATCGGCAGGTTTTCCTCCTGCAGAGCCGCGTCGCCGATCGGAACAAAGCTGCCGTTTTCCCTGACTTCGATGAAATACATCTCGCTTCTGCCGTTTGTCTCAAACCAGTTGTACATACCTTTTACATAGTTTTCGTCGGGAATTTTGTTTTTATCCGTAATTCCTTCAGAATTATAATATACAACTTCGTTCTGATACCATGGGAGAGCCGTGAGATAATTTCCGTCGTATTTTCGCAGGCGGAGGTTTTCGTCGATGTCAATTGTCTCCGGCTGGGCAATTCTGTCAATCGCCATCAGTTAGCCACCTTCACCATTGCGTACCGCAGAACCTTTTCGCCGTATTTATAGCCCTGCTGAAGCACTTCGACTATCTCACCTTCGCCGAGACTTTCGTCCTCAACGTGCATTACAGCGTTGTGTAGCGCGGGGTCAAACGTCTCTCCGGGAGCTCCGAAGGATGTGATTCCGAGCTTTTCAAGGGTTTCCGGCAGCTTTGAAAGGATCATCTCGAGCCCCTGTGCCAGCTTTTCACTGTCGCCCGAGGAATATTTTGCCGCGTACTGCAGGTTGTCGATTATCGGAAGCAGTCCGGTCAGTGTGTCCGAAACCGCGTCGCCGTAGATATTCCTGCGCTCGGTCTGGGTGCGTTTTCTGAAGTTGTCGTACTCCGCCGCGAGTCTGAGGTACTTGTCGTTCTGCTCGCTGAGCTGCTTTTTTGTCTCATCGAGAGCTTTATTTGCGTTCTCAAGCTCGGTTTTCAGCTTTTTTACGTCGGATTTTTTGTCCTTCTTATCGTTTTTGTCGCTTTTTTCCGGCTTGTCGTTCTTCTCGCATTTTTCACTTGCCTCGGAGTCTGACTTTTCGCAGGTTTTATCGCCTTCCGCGCCGTCCTGATTTTCGCATTCGGGGCAGTCAGCCTTTTTTTCTTCGGTTGTATCTATATTTTCGTTTTCTGTTTCGGTTTTGATTTCGTTATTTTTTTCTTCCGCCATTTTATTCTCCGTTCAATTTATTCAGCCGTCGTCCTTTTTCTTCTCGAGCGCATCCGAGACTCCCTTTGTAAGGCTGTCTATCGTCGCAATCACACGCCGGTAATTCATGCGCGTCGGGCCGATAATTCCGATAGCACCCACGGGCTTTCCCTCGTTCATTATCGCCTTGAAGACGAGCGTTGAGTTATCCATGACCTTGACGAGGTTTTCGCGCCCGATAAAGATCTGAACCCCGTCGGCGTTTTTGGCCTCATCGGAGAGAACCTCAATAAGCGCGTCCTTTTTTTCAAACAAGGCAAGCATATCGCGCAGTCTGTCCATATCGTAATATTCGGGGTACGACAGAAGCCGGTTTATACCCTCAAATCTGATGTCTCCGCCATCGAAAACCGTGATTGTTTCGCACACTGTTTTGATGACCGGAGCGACGAGGTAATCGTACTCTCCCATCATCCGCTCCATCTCCATCATAGCGGGCAGCGTGATTTCAGCCGCCGTGATGTTTGTCGCCTTGGCGTTAAGGACTGCCGCGAGCATTGCGGTCGCCTCGAGTGGAATATGCTGATTTGAATGAATGTACTTTGTCTTGATTATGCCGCCGATCACCATTATTAGCACCGCGGTGTTGTCGTCAAGGCGCATTAGCTCGTATCGCTGCACCGTGATCCTCTGCTGTCGGGGTTTTATCGCGAGCGAGGTGTAATTCGTCAGCTTTGAGGCGAGCTTTATCGCGGCGCTCATTATTGAGTCGAGCTCCGATTCCCTCTGCCTGAGCTGATTTTTAAGCTCATCGATTTCATTCTGCGTCAGGTTGTATCTGTCAATAAGCCAGTCGACGTAGAAGCGGTAGCCGGCTTCAGACGGAATTCGTCCCGCTGATGTGTGCGGCTGTTCGAGATAACCGAGCTCCTCAAGCTCTGCCATTTCGTTTCTGATGGTAGCAGACGAGCAGGTGATTTGCTTATTCTGT
>JBJFHS010000287.1:0-8381 GCA_051893885.1 Eubacteriales bacterium | reverse complement strand
AAACAGCTGCGTGAAGCAAAAAAATTTTCACAGTCTGAACTCGGACGGCGAATCGGAGTCTCTTCCCGCACCATCGCGTCTTATGAAGCAGGACATTCCTATCCGAAGCAGCGGGATGTGTACGACCGGCTGGCTAAAGAGCTCGATGTGGATGTCAACTACCTCAGAACCGAAAACGAAGATTTCATGGAGGATGTCGCGGAAAAGTACGGCCGCCGCGGTGTTCTTCAGGCAAAGGAAATACTCGAACAAACTGCTCAGTTATTTGCCGGCGGAACTCTGTCAGATGATGATGAGATTGCTTTTATGGCGGAAATGCAGCGGCTGTATCTGGACTCCAAGATACGCGCGAAAAAGTACACACCCAAGAAGTATCTGAATCTGCAGGATGAGCAGCCTGACGATGAATGATACTTTACCGAGAGGAGCGATCTGATTTGAATCTGAGTATATATGAAGATGCAGAGCGGTTGGCTGTGCGGCATAAAACGCGCGATCCGTTTGAGCTGCTTGACTCAATGAATGTAGTAGTCGATTTCACCGACGGATTTGCAAAGGACGGCCTCAAAGGCTTCTGCGCGATAATCAATAAGACAAAGTATGTTATCATCAACAATAAGCTGTCCTCTGCGGAAAAGCGCGTTGTTGCCGGACATGAAGCGGGACACATCATCAGACATTCTGCCGAATTGAAGGTTGGTGCTTTCAAGGACAACGACATCTATATGGCTACAGGGAAAAAAGAGCGCGAAGCCAACGTATTTGCCGCCGACTTTCTGATACGCGACAAGGATGTGATAGACCTGATGAAAACCTGTGACTCTGATTTCTTTAACGTAGCCAAATCGCTGTACATCCCTGCCCCGTTCTTCGCTTTCAAGCTGTACAGTATGGTGGAGAGAGGATATGTTTTAAGGCTGCCGGTTGATCTGGACAGCAGATTTCTTGCGCGGAAAGGTTGATGAAGATGATGGAAGAAAAGGTACAAAAGGTTTATGTGCAGGTAAAGGTGATTTTTACACCCGATGGTCAGATGCGCCCGCGGGAACTGGAATGGGAGGATGGACGAAAATATAAAATCGACCGTGTGATCGGCTTCAAACAGGCTGCGGAACAGAGATGCGGCGGACAGGGAGACAGATACACCATTATGGTATGCGGACAGCAGCGGTATCTGTTCTTCGAGAGAAGCGGCTCCATTTCCGGGAACAACATCGGAAGGTGGTTTGTGGCCTGTCCGTCTCAGGCAAACTGATCTGAGCCGGAATCATGCCGGAAAAGAAAAACGATGCACACCGGAATAACCGGACATACATCGTTTATAAATATCAGGTGTACATTGCGTCAATGCGGCGGCTGTATTCCCTCCAGACCTCGGCGATTGCGGCAAAATCATCGTCATCGAGCGGGCAGGCGGCCGTACCTCTCAGTGCATACAGATCGGGGACGCCGACCGAGCATTGTGTGAGCATCCAGCGCATCGTATCGCGGCGTGAATTGAAGCCGGCGTTGTCCGTATCGAGCAGGACACCGGGCATGGCTGTGGAGAAAAGTCTTCTGCGCATGGTAAGGTCCTCTCGGTTGTTGCGGTTTTTCTGTTCGTAATCATGCAGCCGCGCCTGATCACAGATGTGCGCAAAATACGGATGGCACGGAGAGCAGTTGACAAGTGCATCAGGCTTTTCCGCTTTCGCCAGACTGTAGATTTCCGCCATCATTTCATACAGCAGCTCCACGCCGTATTTGCCGGAACAGGTCTTCACTTTGCGCCCGATCGGATTGAAGAAGGCGAAATCCAGCTTGAAGCCGTCGCAGTTATAGCAGCCTTCATCCGCCGACAGAAGCCTGTGTATGACTTCTTTCAGGTTTGCGCGGAACTGAGGTGTGGACGGATCAATGCGCACTTCCCCGCTGTCCGTTGTCACACACAATGCCGGATCCCAGCCTTCCGGGTCCCAGAGCTTGAACCAGAGCATTGTGTGAATGCCTTGTGCGTGTCTGCGGTCGACAAAAGCGCGCAGATCGGGGAATTTTGCCTCATCCACAAAATCGGTTGCATAGGCTTTCTGCCATTTGTCGTCGATGATCAGCGCGGTGGGATGCAGATCGTATTTATCGCATTTTCCGATCAGCGCTTCATAGACGTCTTCATTTGCCAACAATGTCGGATTTGTTTTCTGTTCCGCGGCAATTGACGTCTGTTCGATCCAGCCGCACAGCATCGGACCGTGCCAGAACCGCGGCGGAATTTCAGCCTTCTTCGGTTTTGCGATGCCGCTTGCAAAATAATAATCGGAATACTGTCTGAGCACATCCCACGAATCATCCCCCGCAAAACCTATGATATACGGCGCAGTCCATTCGCCCTGTACCTCAGTGTGTCCCGCCTGATCGGTTTCCAGCCAGAAGCCGGAGCGGAAATCCCGCCTGCCGACATGATAGTCAAAGCTGTGGAAATTGTGTTCGCCCCGTTCAGCGCAGAGTCCGAGTCCCAGACGGCGTGTCAGACCCTCGCAGCGGAATGTGTAGCAGAACATCGGCGGAACCATCAGCACCGACCAGCGATGACAATCAATGCTCGCCTTGAAGGTATAATCCTCATGATCATACCACGAAATGCACGGAGTGAAGCCCTCGGAAAATTCGTAATCCGACCCGACACGTCCGCTGTCCGTCATGTCGCCGGAGAAATAACGGATACCGTCTACGCATCCCGAGCCTGTCAGACGCACATGAAACGTAAAGTGCATATATGTGCAGCGCAGGATGTATTCCTTTTTCCAGAGGGAGGATTGGTTTGTCCATACAAACACGGCATTTCCGCCCGTTGTGTCCGTATGGGTGAGAATCGGAAGTTCCGGCTCCGCATCGGCGATGAAACCGTCGCAGCTGTCATTGGTTTTAGGCGCTGCGCAGCGGATATCGAGGCTGGCAAACGTATTGTTTTCAACCAGAACATCAATGATATGACCGTGAATGAAAAGTGCGTAATTCGCTGCATTGACAGAATATCCGCCGTCATGTTCGGTAATGAAATCCATATATTAATACCCTTTCAGAATATTTGCGACTCCCCTCAGTCAGAAGTCGGACAAAAAGCTGAGGGAGTGCAGAGAGTCAGGCTTTTTGTCTGCGGCTTATCGCGTCAGAAAAACAGGATTTTTGTTTTACTTTTTTTATTCGTATCCCGGAAAACGCGGTTATTTAGATACCGTTCCATTCATCCGTCCATATGATTCGCATTGTTCCGTTTTCAAACTCAATGGGAAGTATGGAATAGCCGGACATTTTCAGATTATTCGGCTTCCAGTGGTCAAGCATGAAATACAGTTTTCCCTTTGCTTCAAAAATATAAGTGCTCTGTCCGAAAAAGGTCTGTCTGTAATGCTCCCCTTCACACGGATTGTCGATCAGCTTCCATTTTCCGAGCAGATTGTCGCATGACGCATACAGCGCGCTGTTCGGATTCCATCCCGTGCATCCCGACGTCACCATATAATATCGCCCGTTGCTGATGCAGAGTGCCGGAGCTTCCCTTTCCTGATCCTGCATGACCGACACATAAAACCCGTCAGTATTTCTGTAATCCTCGGTCAGTCTGGCGATATTCATCGTTTTGTTCCAGTCTTTTGAATGAATCAGATATGCTCTTCCGTCCGTGTCCTTAAAGAGCGTCATATCTCTGCAGTCCTGTCGGTTCGGCTGTCGGGATGCAATCAGCTTAAACGGTCCCGTGGGCGAATCGGACACACAGGTTCCTGCGCAGGCGGATACATAGGACTTGTCGTCGAGATGCATCCACATGACAAACTCTTTCGTTTTACTGTTGTAAATCACTTTCGGCCGCTCAAGCACCTTTGACGGGTGAATCGGGCTGTCAGGATTGTCTTTATCCGCCTTCAGCACAAGGCCTTCATTTTTCCAGTTGACAAGGTCTTTTGACGAATAGCAGGAAACTCCGATCACATCGACGCGTGATGTCCCGGGACAGTTTTCGGCACCCTTATTTTCGCCGTACCAATAATATGTACCCTCAAATTCCATTATACATCCGCCGTGTGCCTGTATGTCATTTCCGTCCGTGTCTTTCCACATTTCACCGTTTCGCATTTTTATTCTCCTTTTTTTGTTTTGTTTCCGTGATTTATAACGCTTCACTTAGCTAAAGCAGCCGGATGTCAGCCGAGCCAGAAAACATCTCCGTGAGACTTATCGCCGAGAAATTCGGGCAGGTCCTCTCCGAAGCTGTGTTCGGCAGGGTCCGGCTCGGATGAAAACATTCCGAATCTGTCTCCCGCCCCAGCCGCGAAGTCGTTGCCCTCGAGTACCGGCAAACTGTCGCTTCCGTCGGGATTCATAAGCGGCGACACTATCTGAACAACGGTATTTTTCGTGCCGAACATCAGATTATTTTTGATCACATAATTATAGGCGCGGTTTCGGTTTCCTCCGCTCCAGCCCTTTATATGTGAAGCCCCTCCGTCAGGACGCTGTTCGCAGAATCCGTATCCCGCGTACCACATCAGGTTGTCTTCGACAAGAAAATTCTCCATACGGCTCGGATTGTCCGGATTATTTTTCAGGTTAAGGAAGTACTCAATGCTGTAGTTGCAGTTCTCGATGACATTTCGTGCATAGGTCATGTTTTTCTGGCTCATGTCAACATTATTCTCTGATTCCTCGTCCGTCAGTCCATACTGCTGAGTGATTCCCGCGTCGTATATCTGATAGATATAGTTGTCGGTGACAGTAAAGGTGTCGCAGCCGCCATATATCTCCACAGCGTTTCCGAAACGGGTGCCGTAATTTCGCCCGAAGATTCCCTCCGCCTGTATTGAGCCGCCTATCCAGCAAAGTTCGCAGTTTGTGACGGTCAGATTATTCACCGTTCCCGCTCCGACACCATGCGAGCCGACATATTTTATGCAGAAATTGTCTATCGTCACGCCGCTGCCCCTGACAGAGACGCCGTTCTGTCTGATATTGAACTCTATCGAGTCAAAACGCTCACCCGGGTTCTCCTCGCTGCAGAGATAAAGCACCCCGGTATCCTTGTAATCGTGATAGAAATGCAGGTCGGCATCGAGATCGCGATAGTCCCTGTATGGCTTGCCGGTAGTGTTGTTGAAGGTAGAGCCGTCGTCCTCCGTGCGTATGATGCACTTTATCGCGTGGGCTTCACCTTCGTTGAACACTACGGTTCCGGCGTCGTCCTTTCCGAGCTGTATGCTCCAGATATTCGCAGCGTCAGTCCTTGACCATAGCGACGGATCAGCTCCGTTGAAAGGCGAACGGTATAACTTCGGCTTGTCTCCCTTGCCGTAGGAAGTATAGGTCACGCCGGTCTTTGCCTGAAGCTGACCCCGCCAGAGACCACTGCGCTCAAAACAGACATAGCTGCCCGATTCTATAGCCGCGCTGTTGACCCTGCCGAGAGTTTTCCATGCAGTCGATGGTGTTTTTCCGTCGCTGCTGTCGTCGCCGTTCGGTGAGACATAGAAGACTGTACTGCCGGCAGGTATTTCCATGTTCTTCGAGCCGAGAATATCCTTTATCCGCCTGTCGGTAGCCTTGCGCCATTTTTCAATCTGTTCCGCAGTCAGCGTCTTCACGTTATCCATTTCGATTTCAATCTCCTTTCATTAAATAAAATTTAGGTGAGCGAAATATTAAGGCAGTTTTTTCGTCCGATCGTTTCTTTTTTTATTATAGCATATGAATCCGATAAAATAAAGAGTTGGTGAGAAATATCGGAAGCCGAAACGCGGGGTAAAGGGATGACTTCATTTACGACACCGGCTGGGATAAGATGTCAGAAGAAAGCCGGTAAGTCACACGTAAAAAAGTTAAGCATCTGTCTGACCGGGTCAGGATGACTGAGTCATGCAGATGCTTTTCTTTGTTCGGTTTATATTATGATTTCGGCTTATCTCACTTCAACCGAAATTTCCGCGCTTTCGAGTCCGTCGCCGCTCACATGAAGCGTAAGGCTTCCCTCTCTGCCTTTTACTGAGCGGACGCACGCCACACAGTATCCCGCGAGGCACTTCTTGTCGGGTCTGACGAAGGGTTCCGTTTCACGCTGGTCGCCGTTATCCGTGGTCAGAAGCTCGCCCTCGCCTGTCACGGAGAATGTCAGCCTGTTGTCTGCGTGAGGGCATACCACACCGTTTTTGTCAACCACTGATGCCGTTATGTAAACGAGGTCGTCGCCGTCCGCTGCAATTGATTCACGGTCTGCCGAGAGTGCGATGTTATGCGCCGTACCGGAAGTGAAGACTGTTTTTTCGCTCACCGCATTTCTGCTTTCATCATACGCGACCGCCCTGACTTCACCGGGCTCGTAAACCACGTCGTTCCACATCAGGCGGTAACGCTCAACCTCACCGATGTCACCGCCGGATTTGTCTCCGAGTGTCTGCTTTCCGTATGACTTGCCGTTGACGAACAACTCGACTGTGGGATAGCTTGTGTAGACGTGTACGGGCACAATCTTTCCTTCCATTCCCTCCCAGTTCCAGTGCGGGAAAATGTGTAGAACTTCCTCGTCTGTCCAGTGCGCCCTGTAGCCGTAGAAGCGGTTTTTCGGCAGTCCCGCGATATCGACCACGCCGAAATACGAGCTTCTCGACGGCCATTCGCTGTAATACGGTGTCGGCTCGCCGAGGTAGTCCATGCCGGTCCAGACGTATTCTCCGGCGACATATTCAAAGTCATCCTGCGCGGCAAATTCACGTTCGGCGTAGTATGCCCAGCCCGGTGCCTCGAGCTCGTACGCTGAAACGGTAAGGTCGTCGTGATTCACGCACGGTATGGCGATTTCTGCCGGAAGGTGATAAACTCCTCTCGTCGAGATACAGGACGCGGTTTCGGTTGCGATGAGCTTCATTGTGGGGTGATTCTTGTGGAATTCCTCGTAATTATGAGGTTTATAGTTGATTCCCACCACATCCACAAAGTCCGCGAGGTGATTTTTGAACGCATCCCATGTGCTGTTGAAGCCGGCGGTTGTCGGACGGGTCGGGTCGGTGACATGGCAGGTTTCGGACAGCATTTTCGCCGCGCGCCAGCCCTCTTTATCACCCTGCTCGCAGATTTCGTTTCCGATTGACCAGAGAATTACGGACGGGTGGTTGCGGTCGCGTCTGATCACGTCGATTACATCCTGTTTTGCGTGCTCGCGGTAGTATTTCGCATAGCCGTTTGACACCTTCGGGATATACCACTCGTCGAAAAATTCGTCCATCACCACAAATCCCAGCTCATCGCAGAGGTTAAGCAGCTCGGGTGAGGGCGGGTTGTGGCTGGTTCTGATGGAATTTACGCCCATTTCCCTCATCAGTCTGAGCTGACGGCGGAGTGCGGCTACGTTTACGGCTGCTCCGAGTGAGCCGAGGTCGTGGTGGTTGCAGACTCCGTTGAGCTTCAGATGCCGTCCGTTGAGGAAGAAGCCGTGCTCGACGGTGAACTCGATTGTGCGCACGCCGAATTTAACGGACGTATTGTCGAGCGCGTTTCCGTCAGCGTCGGTCAGTGTGATTTCCGCGGTGTACAATTCCGGAGAATCCACATCCCACAGCTTTACGTTTTCGATGGTGAACAAATCGGACAGCTCGCCGAAATATGTGCCGTGGCTTACCTCCGCCGCCTTTTCACCGTTCGGGTCGAGGATCACAGCGTTGAATTTCAGCGTTTCGGGGCCGGTATAGTCGACTGACAGCTCAAAAGTGGCGCGTCCGCAGGCAACCTCAAGCTGACGAAGCCAGACGCCGTTGTAATTGATGTGCTCCGCGGCTTTTTTGACGAGATAGACATTGCGGTAGATTCCTGCGCCAGGGTACCAGCGTGAGCAGTCCTCATATACTGATGCCGCGACCGCTACAACCGTCGGTTCTCCGTAGTTGACGAATTCGCTTATATCGACCGAGAAGGATTTATATCCGAAGTGGTTGAAGAAAACGTGCTTTCCGCCCACATAAACGTGAGAATCCCACATGACGCCGTCGAATTCGAGTGAGATTGACTTTCCCCTGTCCTCCGCCGGAATATCGAGTGTAAAGCGGTAAACTCCGAGTCCCACAATCGGGAGAGCTCCTGTACGTCCGCTGTGCTCGATCGGGCGTGTGATCCCATCTGCCGCAACAGAGCTGTAGCTGCAGTCGTTGCTCTCGAGGAACTCGCCCGATATCGCCCAGTCATGGGGAACACGGACGCTCTCCCAGCTGCTGTCGTCGTATTCGGGGGAATAAACTGCCGCATCCGCTTCTCCGTTCGGAAACAGCCGGAACTTATATCCGTACGATAATTTTGTTACACTTCTTTCCATTATTTACCTCGTATAATAAAAGTAGTAGTTATTAGAGTTCCTCTCCAAGAACTAT
>JBJFHS010000286.1:0-2147 GCA_051893885.1 Eubacteriales bacterium | reverse complement strand
CATAAGAGGGGTCGCGCCGAAGCCCTCTTATGCCGCTGTCGGTCGGCACCGACATTAAATCAATTTAAAAGGCGATAGCCTTTTATTCCTCTTTAATCCCATTCAAACACCGTAGTGCATTTTGCCACAGCCTTTTCGGGAAAACGCTTCTCCTCCCCGTCGGGCTGCCTGATCACAACCTCGCCGTCGATAAGCCCAATAAGCTCGCCGCGGTAGGTCTTGGTTCCGTCGACAGCCGCGTATAACCTGACTTCGACTTCCTCGCCCGCCATTCGCTCAAAGTGCATCGGCTGAGTCAGTTCGCGCTCCACCCCGGGGGATGAAACCGCAAGCATATATGCGTCCTCAATCGGATCTGCCTCGTCGAGGAGCGGGTCAATCGCGCGGTGCATCTTCTCACAGTCGTCTATCGTGATTCCGCCCTCCGCGTCGGTGTCTATCGTTATCCGAAGTATCATGTCCGCCCCCTCCTTGACGTACTCCACGTCCCAGAGGATGTATCCAAAAGACTTTGCAAGCGGCTCGGCTATCTCACGCACGACTCCGGCGATATTTTTCTTCTGTTTCATTTTTCACCCGTATCACAAGAAGAGAGTGGACTTTTTTCTGCCCACTCTCCATTACTTCTTATCTTCTTACGTAATTATTATACCACGCTTTTACTCACTTTGCAATACAAATCATATGTCATCCGGTACAATTTTTCGCTCGTCTTATATTGTTTTTATATTATTCTCGCACAAGCGCGGGGGTTTTCGTTTTATTTTTGTTTGAATAAAACGGGGGATTTCGGCCGGCAGCACCGCGGTTACCGTTTCCGCTGAAGGGAGCCTATTCCGTCGCAGAGGCTGTCGCAGAGGGCGGTTATGTCCTCCTCGGTGTTGGTTTCGTCGAAACTGATTCTGATTGCGCAGTCCATTTCGTCGCCTGTACATCCGAAAGCGGTCAGGGCGGCGCTTTTTTTCTTTGAGTTTGCCGCGCACGCTGACCCTGCCGAGACGTAGATTTCCCGCGCGGAGAGATAATTGAGCATTGTTTCGCTGCGAATCTGCGGGAGGGAGATGCTGAAAATGCCGTCGACGCTTGTTTCAGGTCGGTTCTGCTTCACTCCGATGGGGGCGAGCCGGTCGCTGTACTGCTTTTCCAGAATGGAGCGGAGTGCGTGAACTTTTTCTGTCCGGGCAGAGAAATCCGCGAAGCCTTCTTCTGCTGCTGCGGCAAAGGCGGCGATTGCGCAGAGGTTTTCCGTACCGCTTCTCAGACCCCACTCCTGACCTCCGCCTGGCATTACGGGGACGAGATTCTTGCGTTTTATCACGTTTCCGGACACATACAGTGCAGCCGCGCCGCGTACGGAGTGAATTTTATGTGCGCTGACGGTCATTGTGTCGACTCCGAGGGTTTTCGGGTTGGTTTTCAGCTTCATGTAGCCCTGTACGGCGTCGCAGTGGACGTTTGCGTCGGGGAATTTTGCTTTGACGAGGTCGGAGGCGGCTCTTACGTCATAAATCGCGCCGGTTTCGTTATTGACAAGCATGAATCCGGCGAAAAGGACGGGGGATTTTGCGTTATCGAGGGCATCTGCGAGGTAATCGAGGTCGAGCTTTCCTCCTGCGGTGGGTATTCTCACGACGTCGAAGCCCTCGTTTTCAAGGGACTTTGCGCTCTCGTCGACGGATGGGTGTTCGCCCGCGGAGATTATGACTGTGCCTCCGGTTTCGGCCGTTCTTTTTTTCGCGCCGACGCAGCCGAGCATGGCGATGTTATTCGACTCCGTGCCGGACGCGGTGAAATAGACTCTGTCCTCCGAAAATTTCGCCATTCCGAACGTTTTTGCCACCTTGCGCCGTGATTCCTCGAGCAGCCTTTTCGCCTCAACTCCAAGCGAATACACCGACGACGGGTTGCCCCATATTTCCGCCGCCTCCAGCATAGCTTTCTTAGCAGCCTCAGACGGTTTTGTTGTAGCAGAGTTATCAAGGTAGTGCATATTTTTTACACTTTCTGATTGATATTTTATTTTAATTTGGGGGAACGGGGGACGCGGACGCTTTCTTGAAAGAAAGCTTAGCAAAGAACTTCAATCGGGTTTTATCATTTCTCGTTCAGTGCGTATGATATAGGAATCACTTCGGACGGGTCAGCTG
>JBJFHS010000285.1:0-8488 GCA_051893885.1 Eubacteriales bacterium | reverse complement strand
GTAAGTGATTTCAGCTCCGAACGCCGCGCAGATTGCCTGATGTCCGAGACACACACCGAGTATCGGAATATCCCTGCCGAGTGTTTTTGCGGCTTCGATGATTATTCCAGCGTCTTCAGGTCTTCCGGGACCGGGGGAGAGAATAATTCTGTCGGGCTTTAAGGCTCGTATTTCCTCAACCGTCATTTCATCGTTGCGGATAACCCTGATATCCGGTTCTATCTCGCCGATTAGCTGATAGAGATTATATGAAAAACTGTCATAGTTATCGATAAGTAAAATCATACGTCCTCCTCCTCTGCCATTTTCAGCGCATTCACTACCGCTCTGGCTTTGTTCATGCACTCCTGAAATTCCTTTTCGGGAACGGAATCCGCCACAATGCCTGCACCGCTGCGGACGAAAACTTTTCCGTTTTTCTTATAGGCAATGCGGATAGCGATGCAGGTGTCCATGTTTCCCGTGAAATCTATATAGCCGATTGCTCCGCCGTAAATGCCGCGCTTGTTGTTTTCCAGTTCTCCGATCAGCTGGCAGGCCCGGATTTTCGGTGCTCCCGATAGAGTTCCGGCGGGAAGAACCGCTTCCACAGCATCAAGAGCGTCAAATTCGTCTCTTATTTCCCCTCGCACCGTAGATCCGATGTGCATAACGTGGGAATATCGCTCAACGGAATGCAGCTTTTCCACCTGAACAGTGCCGAACTTGCTGATTTTGCCCAAATCATTTCTTCCGAGGTCGACCAGCATATTGTGTTCGGCAAGCTCCTTTTCGTCGGCAAGCAGTTCTGCTTCAAGGATGGCGTCTTCCTCATCGTTTTTGCCTCTCGGACGTGTTCCGGCAAGCGGGAAGGTGTGGAGCACGCCGTTTTCGAGCTTTACAAGTGTTTCGGGGGATGCTCCCGCAACCTCAACATCCGTGCCCGAAAAATAGAACATATACGGAGATGGGTTGATCGTGCGGAGCAAGCGGTAGGTGTTCAGCAAACTGCCCTCAAAAGGTGCCGATAAGCGGTTGGAAAGCACGATCTGGAAGATATCGCCCTCTTTGATGTGGTGCTTCGCCTTTTCCACCATGCCGCAATAGGTTTCTTCATCAAACAGCGGTGTGACCTCGCCGAGCAGTCTGCCGTGCGGTTCCTTCTTCTTTTCACCGTTCTGAAGCAGGTCTGCAAGCTGCCTGAGTTCAATGATTGCTTTGTTATATCCGACTTCTACATCTGTAAGAGGCATATTCACGATAAGGATTATTTTCTGACGGATATTGTCAAAGGCGATTACCTTGTCAAAGAGCATCAGGTCAACATCCTTGAAGGCATCGGTGTCGTCCACATTGCATTTGACCTCAGGCTCGCTGTATGCAAGATAATCGTAGGAGAAATACCCCACAAGTCCGCCTGTGAATGAGGGAAGATAATCAAAACGCGGGCTTTTATAATCGGAAAGGATCTGCCTGAGGTGCATTGAAGGATTTTCCGTTCTGAAGGTGAGGTTTCCCGCCTTCATTTCGCCGTCGATGCAGGTGATTTCCATTTTCGGGTCGAAACCGAGGAAGGTATAGCGTCCCCATTTTTCATTGGCAACAGCCGACTCCAGCATATAGCAGTGGGTGGATACATTTTTCAGTATCTTCATCGCTTCGATAGGTGTGCAGATGTCCGACAGAATTTCCGTGCTGACCGGCAGAACATTGTATTTTCCGGAAGAAGCAATTTTCCTGACGTCGTCGAGTGCAGGTAAAAATTTCATATATATTACCTCCTGTAAAAAGAAAAACTCCCCTGACTTCTGCCAAAGGAGTAAAGGAAACGCCCTTAACAGAAATCAATAACTGTCAAGGACGAATAATACAGACACTATCCGCGGTGCCACCTTGAATTCACGGAACGACCCGTGCACTTGGCAGGATACCAACATATCCCCAGCAACTGACGTATGCTTACACGTTGCAGAATACTTTGAGAGAAATCTCATTTGACTGCACCCTCAGCGGTCCATTTGACAACTTGTTTCTTGCCTGATTCTCAGCATCGCAGGCTCTCTGTAAAGGCATTATCGCCGTTATCTCCGCTTCAACGGTTTATCCTATTAAATTGCCATATATTATAGCACTGTTTTAATCCCCTGTCAATAGGAATTATCCGATTTTTCCCGATGAAATTGAGAATTTTGTAAAAATCGCACAGTTATTGACATCATGCGCGTCAGCTGTTATAATTGAAATGACCAATTGCATATATGTATAAAAAAGAATTGAGGTGTTGAATTTATATGGAACATCGTATTCTGATGCGAAGTCCTCTCGGCAATCCTCACCGCGTGTGGCGTCAGGACAACTTTATTCTTTCGACGTTTGCAGCGAGAGGGGAAAATATGCGGGACGCACTCGAAAACTGCGCTGAGGCAGGCTTCAATATGCTGGAGCTGGGCTGGGCATCGCATGAACAGGCGGAGGAGGCGCTGCGCATCTGTGAGGAACTCGGCGTTTCACTTCTGTATCAGGATTTTTCGCTGTACGGCGGAATGCAGGATTACAAAATGGAGCGGAATTCCGGAAGCGCGGAAATCAGGGCTGTGACCAACCATGTAAAGCCGTACAAGCGGACGGTCGGCTATTATGTCTGGGACGAACCGTATATGGATGATCAGCTTTATGAGGCACGCCGTCTGGTCGATCATTTCCAGCGGGAGGACCCTGACAGACTGCCGTTCACCGTTGCCATTCCCAGCTATAATGACAAATTCAGATGGGAAAACGATGCGTTTGCGGCTTATCTCGAGCGATACTGCACCATCATTGACCCGCCTGTGCTTTCGCTTGACTATTACCCGATCGGTCTGCCGCGGTACACCGATGAAAAGCAGCTGGATGACTCCTATATGTGGCTTGATCTTGAGTGTATGCGCGCGCTTGGACGGGAATACAACATCCCGCTCTGGTTCTATTATCAGGGACAGAATCTGTACAAATACAAAATCTTCAAGTTCCCGATGGTGCGCATGATGATGTATGCGGCCGCCATGTACGGTGTAAAAGGACTGCAGCAGTTCACCGCGGTCGGCTCCGTAATTGACGAAAACGGCGAAAAGAGTGTTTTCTTTGAAGAACAGAAACGGATTCATGCGGAATTTACAAAGCTCGGCAATACGTTGATGGCGCTGGAAAACAAAACGGTTCTGCATTCCGCCGATCTTCTTCCGGATTGCAAGCATATGTCGGCGATGGCGGATCGCATGGAAAACAGTCTGCTGCTTGCGGGAGAGCTGCCTGTGCGGACATCAGCCGGTGAATTGGAGGACGCATACGGCAATCGGTACCTGCTTCTTCTCAACCGCGATTATGACCTTTCGCGTGAGATCACTGTTTCGCTGCGGGATCCGGGAAGAATATATGAGGTCAGCCGCGTAACTGGACGTCAGCAGGTTATCTGTGAAAGAACGGATTGTATCTCGGTCAGTCTCGCAGCCGGAGACGCGGTTCTGTATCGGGTGCAGAAAGCGGACGACGAGGAGTTCACAATCGAATATCGCCTGGAAAAATAAAAATTGTCACGGGACGCGAAAAATGTGAAAGCTGTGTCCCTATGCTGAAGCCGGTTTCTCATGCAAGATTCCGGCTTTTTGCTTCTGCATTGGCTTTCTGGAATTTACGAAAAAATTTCTGAAAAAATCCTATTTACCTATTGACAAAATAGGTAATATATGTTATACTTATACCAACCTGGACGGTAGGTAATTCAAAGAGAAAGGAGAACACGGATATGAAAAAGTTTGCTTCAACCAATGCTGAGATGATGGAGATGTGTATGTGTTCCTGTCAGATGTGCATGGTTTTTCGTGCGTTCATTTCCGATATGTCCTCCATCTCAATGGAAAAACACTTTGCCGCATAACTTTTTTTGCGGAATACACAGTGCTTGTTACCGGGAGACTTTATCGGAATCTTCCGGTTTTTATTTTCACAAGGCAGGTAAATAACCTATGGAAAACTACTTTGAAAAACTCGTCAGAGCAAATTTCCGATTCGGGCGAATGTGTCAGACGATTGTGGCTATGCATTATATAATGAAGCAAAACCGATTCCGAAAAAAACTTTGCATTAATTAATCTGATTCGATAACGAAAGGAAATCCCCACCATGTCTGAATATAAATTTGAAACTCTCCAGCTCCACGTAGGTCAGGAAAATCCCGATCCCACCACAGACGCCCGCGCGGTACCGATTTACGCAACCACATCTTATGTGTTCAAAAACTCCGCTCACGCAGCCGCACGCTTTGGTCTTGCTGATGCCGGAAACATCTACGGCAGACTTACCAACTCCACTCAGGATGTGCTCGAGAAGCGTGTTGCGGCTCTTGAAGGCGGCGTTGCGGCTCTGGCTCTCGCGTCAGGTGCGGCGGCTATTACATATACCCTTGAAGCTCTCGGTCAGAACGGCGGACATTTCGTCGCTCAGAAGACAATTTACGGCGGCAGCTACAATCTTCTGGCTCACACACTCCCGAACTTCGGCATCACCGCAACCTTTGTGAACATTCACGACCTTGCCGAAGTCGAAGCGGCTATTCAGGATAACACAAGAGCCATATATATTGAAACCCTCGGCAACCCCAACAGCGATATTCCCGACATCGACGCCCTTGCCGAGCTCGCTCATAAGCACGGTCTGCCGCTGGTTGTGGATAACACCTTCGGAACCCCGTATCTCATCCGTCCTATCGAACACGGCGCAGATATCGTGGTTCATTCGGCAACCAAGTTCCTCGGAGGCCACGGCACCACGCTCGGCGGTATAATCGTGGATTCAGGTAAATTCGACTGGGCTGCTTCCGGAAAATATCCCGCCATTGCAGACCCCAACCCCAGCTATCACGGCGTGTCATTTGTCAAGGCAGTCGGCCCGGCGGCGTTTGTCACATACATTCGTGCGATTCTTCTCCGCGATACCGGCGCGACGATTTCTCCCTTTGCGGCATTCCTGCTTTTACAGGGCATCGAGACTCTCTCACTCCGTCTTGAGCGCCATGCCGAGAACACAAAGAAGGTGGTCGAATTCCTCGCAAACCACCCGCAGGTTGAAAAGGTCAATCACCCGTCACTGCCCGACCACCCCGACAACGCACTGTATCAGAAATATTTCCCGAACGGCGGCGGTTCTATCTTCACCTTTGAAATCAAGGGCGGCGTGAAAGAGGCGCATAAGTTCATCGACAGCCTTGAGATTTTCTCTCTGCTCGCCAATGTCGCCGATGTGAAGAGCCTTGTCATCCACCCCGCGACAACCACACACAGCCAGCTCAATGAAGAAGAGCTTGCCGATCAGGGTATCAAGCCCAACACCATCCGTCTTTCCATCGGAACCGAGCATATCGACGATATCATTGCCGACCTGCAGCGTGGATTTGACGCAGTAAAATAAATTTCCGGAGGTAACTATTATGTCTAACATTTATACATCTGCCGATCAGCTGGTCGGAAAAACTCCCCTTCTGGAGCTCACACACATTGAAAAGGCACAGGGACTTAAAGCGAAAGTACTTGCAAAACTTGAATATTTCAATCCCGCAGGCTCAGTGAAAGACCGTATCGCAAAGGAAATGATAGATGATGCTGAGGCGAGCGGAAAACTCAGGCCCGGCTCCGTCATTATCGAACCCACATCCGGCAACACTGGTATCGGTCTTGCATCTGTGGCTGCGGCAAGAGGATACAGAATCATTATCGTAATGCCTGAAACGATGTCGGTTGAACGACGTCAGCTTATGAAAGCATACGGTGCGGAGCTGGTGCTGACTGAGGGCGCAAAAGGCATGAAGGGCGCTATCGCAAAGGCTGAGGAACTGGCGGCAGAGACTCCGAACAGCTTTGTCCCCGGTCAGTTCGTAAACCCCGCAAATCCCAAGGCGCACAGAGAAAAAACCGGCCCCGAAATCTATGAGGATACCGACGGAAAAGTGGATATCTTTGTGGCGGGCGTAGGTACGGGAGGAACTGTTACCGGCGTCGGAGAATATCTGAAATCAAAGAATCCGTCGGTCAAAGTTGTCGCTGTAGAGCCTGCCTCATCAGCGGTACTCTCAACAGGCGTCTCCGGCCCGCACAAGATTCAGGGTATTGGAGCCGGCTTTGTTCCCGATGTTCTGAACACAGCTATTTATGACGAAATTATTCCCGTTTCCAACGAAGATGCGTTTGCAACCGGCAAGCTGATTGGCAGAAGCGAGGGCATTCTCGTGGGAATTTCTTCCGGCGCTGCTGCTTATGCCGCAATAGAACTTGCAAAGCGCCCCGAAAACGAAGGTAAAAATATTGTGGTTCTTCTGCCCGACACCGGCGACAGATATTTGTCCACACCGCTGTTTGAAGACTGAATCATCAAAGGCTTCGGTACTGTATTATTGTATCGGAGCCTTTATCGTTGGCTTCACGTTAAAAAATTGAAAATATTTTGTCGGGCGGTTGACAAAATATCGGAAATATAGTATAATACTCGGATGAAAAGGCAAGGGTGCCTTTAATGGTTGTTCATTAAAGCATCATTGCCATTTTTTGTATAAAAAGCCGACAGGAAAAATCGGAGGTACATGGGTTTTAGGAACATCTGGTTGTTTTTTGAGTTTCTGCGGATAAAATGAAAATACCGATTTGAACAGCGATTATTTGATGCAAGGAAATGAGGTTCCAGTATGGTAATGGAATATAACAGAAAGATTATTTTGGAAGACGGACAAGAGTATTACGGTTACTCCTTCGGCGATACTGAAGACAAAGTGTGCGAAATTGTTTTTAACACTTCAATGGCAGGCTATCAGGAGATCGTTTCCGACCCGTCTTATACTTATCAGGCGGTGGTTATGACCTATCCGCTGATCGGCAACTACGGTATGGCTGACGATGACTACGAAACAAGAACTCCTACTATCGGCGCCCTGATCGTTCGGGAATACAATGACGAGCCATCCAATTTCAGAAGTACCGCAACGCTCAGTGACGTTATGAAGAAATACCGGATCCCCGGCATTTACGGTGTTGATACGAGAAAATTGAACCGGTCTATCCGCGATTTCGGCAGCCGCAAAGTGCTGATAACCGATGCCTCCACTCCGCTCGAAAAAGGGGTCAGTATTCTGAAAGCAAGTGAGATTCCCACTGATGCGGTTTCACGTGTGAGCTGCGGCGAAATTACGGTTTCATATCCAAAGACGCAGAAACATCATGTGGTTGCAATTGACTGCGGAATGAAAACAAACATTGTGCGCTCCCTTAATAAAAGAGGCTGTAAAGTGACCATAGTGCCGTGGAACACACCTGCGGAAGCGATTACAGCACTGGAGCCGGACGGGGTATTTATTTCAAACGGCCCGGGGGATCCGACAGATGTGCCGCAGACCATAGCCACGATAAAAGCTCTGATCGGAAAATACCCGATATTCGGCATCTGTCTCGGCCATCAGATTATTTCTCTGGCTTACGGCGCAAAAACCTATAAACTGAAATTCGGACACCGCGGAGGAAATCATCCCGTGCGGAATCTGGAAACAAATAAAATCGAGATAACTTCGCAGAACCACTCCTATGCGGTGGATTCGGGCAGCCTGGGTGGAACGGCTTTGACAGTCACACATATCAACCTGCTCGACAACACCATTGAAGGCGTGAAATGCGATAAAGATAAAGTTTTCAGCGTGCAGTACCACCCCGAAAGCGCGCCCGGACCACAGGACAGTGCATATCTGTTCGACCGATTTATAAAAATGATGGAGGAGGAGAAAAACAATGCCTAAGAGAACGGATATTAAAAAGGTGCTTGTTATTGGCTCAGGCCCTATCGTTATCGGTCAGGCGGCGGAATTCGACTATGCGGGAACACAGGCCTGCCTTGCGCTCAAGGAAGAAGGCTACGAGGTAGTGCTCTGCAACTCAAACCCCGCGACAATTATGACTGACACCTCAATTGCGGACAAGGTGTATATGGAGCCGCTGACTCTGGAGTACATTGCCAAAATTATCCGCTATGAACGCCCGGACGCAATTCTCCCCGGAATCGGAGGACAGACCGGTCTTAACCTCGCGATGCAGCTCGAGAAGAAGGGAATTCTGGCTGAATGCCGTGTGGAGCTGCTCGGAACGAAAAGCAGCAGTATTGAGCGCGCGGAAGACCGTGAGATGTTCAAGGAGCTCTGCGAGGAACTCAATGAACCTGTACTTCCGTCCGATATTGCAGGCTCTATAGAGGAAGGTCTGGCGGTTGCGGAAAAAATAGGATATCCCGTTGTCCTCCGACCCGCGTTTACTTTGGGAGGTACCGGCGGTGGTTTTGCCGACAATGAAGAGGAGCTGCTGCCGCTTATTAAAAATGCCCTTTCGCTCTCCCCGGTAAGTCAGGTGCTTATCGAAAAAAGCATCAAGGGCTACAAAGAAATCGAATACGAAGTCATGCGCGACAGCAACGATACCGCTATCACGATCTGCAATATGGAAAACCT
>JBJFHS010000284.1:0-8517 GCA_051893885.1 Eubacteriales bacterium | reverse complement strand
ACCTGCGGCTCGGAGAAAACTGTTGTCTTTGCGTATTCAAACAGCTCGGGCGTGATGTCCTCAGCGTCGTAGCGGTTGAGAATACGGACGTTTTCAACGCTCTTTATGCCGAGAAACGAGGAAATATCCCCTCTCAGCGCGTCAGCCTCGACCGTCAGCCCGGGTCTTTTTTCTACATATATTCTGTATACCATCGTTATTATTACTCCTTGAATGCTTTGAGGGCTCTCGCGCCGATGTCGTCTCTCATGTATTCGTTGGCGAATTTCACGTCAGCCGCAGCGTCATAGGCGTTCTTAACTGCGTCTTCAAGAGTGTCTGCAACAGCGGTAACTCCGAGGACACGACCGCCTCCTGTGACGAGCTTTCCATCCTTTATCTTCGCGCCGGCAATGTAAATCTCCGCTCCGTGCTTTGTTTTCTCAGGCAGGGTTATCTCAAAGCCGGTTTCGTATTTCTGCGGATATCCCTTTGACGCCTTGATTACACAGCACGCGGAGCCGTTTTTCCACTTTACTTCGGTTTCACTGAGACGTCCGTCGCGCACAGCCTTCATTATGGTGAACAAATCCGAGTCGAGGAGGGGAAGCACAACCTGAGTTTCGGGGTCTCCGAAGCGGCAGTTGTACTCTATAACCTTGGGGCCGTCTTTTGTTATCATCAGACCGAAGTACAGGCAGCCCTTGAACGTTC
The DNA here is from genome assembly GCA_051893885.1 of Eubacteriales bacterium. Taxonomy (GTDB): domain Bacteria; phylum Bacillota; class Clostridia; order Oscillospirales; family CAG-272; genus UMGS1696. The sequence continues at coordinate 7,824 of JBJFHS010000284.1, read as the reverse complement.
TTCCTTCCTTGTTCATCGCGTCGATTGTGGGGAGGAAAATCTCTTTCATGCACCTCTCGGCAACCTCGGCAGTGTAGTACGGGTTCGGCGCGATGGTTCCCATTCCTCCGGTGTTCAGTCCGGTGTCACCGTTTCCGGCTCTCTTGTGGTCCATTGAGGAAATCATGGGAATTACGGTTTTGCCGTCGGTGAAGGAGAGAACGGAGACCTCGGGACCTTCGAGGAATTCCTCGATGACAACGCGGCTGCCGCTTTCGCCGAACATTTTGTCCTCCATGATTTCGCACAGCGCTTCGTCGGCTTCTTCCCTTGTCCGGCAGATGAGCACGCCTTTTCCGAGAGCGAGACCGTCAGCCTTGACAACGATCGGAGTCGGCGCGGTTTTGACGTATTCCTTGGCAGCGTCAACCGAGTCGAAAACCTCGTAAGCCGCCGTCGGGATGCCGTATTTTTTCATCAGATTTTTTGAGAAAACCTTGCTTCCCTCGATTATTGCCGCCTTTTTTTCGGGGCCGAAGCAGGGAATTCCGATTTTTTCAAGCTCATCGACAAGACCGAGCACAAGCGGATCGTCCGGCGCGACTACAGCGAATCCGATGTCATTGTTTTTCGCGAAGTCCACGATTGCGGGGATGTCCTTTGCGCCTATCGCGACACATTCAGCCTCAGTCATGCCGCCGTTTCCGGGGAGCGCGTATATTTTTTCAATTTCGGGGCTTTCGCGCAGCTTTTTTATGATGGTGTGCTCGCGTCCGCCCGAACCGATTACGATAATATTCATGTTCTTCAACCTTTTTCATTATATAAATTGTCCAAATTTATTTATTAAACTTGGGAGAATTGCCGAAGGTAATTCTCGGGAGCGAGGAGGATAGAGAAACAATTTCGCTTGAAGAATATCCTCGCTCAATGGTGGAACAGTCTCATTCCCGTGAAGCACATTGCGATGCCGTATTTGTTGCAGGTCTCGATTACGTTTTCGTCGCGAACACTTCCTCCGGGCTCCGCTATATAGGAAACACCGCTGCGGCGCGCTCTTTCAATGTTGTCGCCGAAGGGGAAGAACGCATCTGACGCGAGAGCTACACCTGTAATCGAATCGAGGTATGCCTTCTTTTCTTCCTTTGTCAGCTCCTCGGGGCGGGTCGTGAAGTAGTTCTGCCATACATCGTCTCCGAGCACGTCCTCATTCTGGTCGGAGATGTAGACGTCGATGACGTTGTCTCTGTCGGGTCTGCCGAGTGTGGGGAGGAAGGGAAGCGCGAGAACCTTCGGATGGCGGCGGAGATGCCAGATATCGGCTTTGTTTCCGGCGAGGCGTGTGCAGTGGATTCTGGACTGCTGACCCGCGCCGACACCTATCGCCTGACCGTCAACGGCATAGCATACGCTGTTTGACTGGGTGTACTTCAGTGTGATGAGCGCAACGATGAGGTCGAGCTTCGACTTTTCGGGGATTTCCTTGTTTTCGGTTACAAGATTGCCGAGCACGTCAGCGGATACCTTGTAGTTGTTTCTGCCCTGCTCGAATGTGATTCCGAACACTTCTTTCGTCTCAACTTCGGCGGGAACATAATTTTCATCGATTTTAACGATGTTGTACGCGCCTTTTTTCTTTGATTTGAGGATTTCAAGAGCTTCGGGCTCGTATCCGGGAGCGATAATACCGTCGGAAACTTCACGCTTGATAATCTTTGCGGTGGTTACGTCGCATACGTCGGAGAGGGCAATCCAGTCGCCGAAGGAGGACATACGGTCTGTTCCTCTCGCTCTCGCATAAGCACACGCAAGCGGAGAATCGTCAAGTCCTTCGATATCGTCGACGAAGCACATTTTTTTCATGTCGTCGTCGAGCTTGAAGCCGAGAGCCGCGGAGGTGGGGGAGACGTGCTTGAACGAGGTCGCACAGGTGATTCCGGTGGCTTCCTTCAATTCCTTGACGAGCTGCCAGCTGTTGAAGGCGTCGAGGAAGTTGATGTATCCCGGTCTGCCGTTGAGAATCTCGATGGGAAGCTCGTCCCCGTTTTTCATGTAGATTTTGGCCGGCTTCTGGTTGGGGTTGCAGCCGTATTTTAACTCAAATTCTTTCATTTATAATATACCTCTCATTTCGTGTGCTTGTTGATGAGTCTTTCCTCGATTTCGCCGGTTTCAAGGTCGGTGAAGCGGGTGTAGAGCGAGATTTTGTTGTTCTCGTCGAGGTTGTCCCACACGGCGGAGGTGAAGCAGTCGATGCAGGAGGGGATTTCGATTCTCTCAGGCTCTCCTACAAATGTGGGAATGGGATTTCCGTCGGTTACGTATGTGTGGATGAAGTGACCGAGACCTGCCTTTGCGGGGTAGGAGAAGGTTTCGCGAACACAGTCCGAGCCTTCCTCGTCGAGGGATTTGAGAATGCTCATCTTGTATCTGAAGTCGCCGTCTCCGAGGTAGAGGATGCCGGAGATTCTGGGAGTCCAGTTGGGTCCGTCGGGCTCGAATTTTCTCGTGTCAAGAGCGGCTTCAAAGGTGCTGCCGGCGAGAATATAGTCGCGGATCGTGTCGGTCTGGTCACCGTTTGTCACGACGACAATTTTGCCGAGGTCGCGGATGGGGTAGTAAATGATGAGCGAGGGATCTTCAACCTTGGAGGCGTCATAGGGGTGAGTTTTCATGTCGCGTCCCTCGGGAATGAACACACGGTTGCGGCTGTTTTCGCTTCTGCCCATGATGAAATATGCAAACGCAGCTTTTTTTCCGTCGGGAGTTTTGCCGATCATGATTCCGCGTCCGACGTACGGGTTGCCCGAGAGCACGTCCTTTATTGTGTTGACTTTATAAATATTCATTTTTAAATTAACTCCGTTAAGTTCGATTATTTTTCTTCCGACAGCAGCGAGGCTACCTTTTCGCACGCCTCGGGGAGGATTATCCATTCAGCCTGCTCCATTACGCGCTTCTGGAGAATTTCCGGTGTGTCGCCGTCCTCGATATAAACCGCCTTCTGAGCGATGATTTTTCCGCCGTCGGGGATGCTGTTGACGTAGTGAACCGTGGCTCCTGTCACCTTGACGCCGTATTCGAGCGCGGCTTCATGCACCCTGAGTCCGTAAAAGCCCTTGCCGCAGAACGACGGGATGAGCGAGGGGTGTACGTTTATGATTCTTCCGTCGTAGCGGTCAGTAAAATCTGCGGAAAGGATCGACATAAATCCCGCGAGCACTATCATTTCGATGCCGCGCTTGTCAAGTTCTTCGATGATTTTTTCTTCAAATCTGTCGCCGTATTCCTTGCGGGACACCACAACCGACTCGATTCCGTGGTTTTTTGCCCTCTCGAGCGCGTATGCCGCAGGATTTGACGACAGCACGAGGGAGAACTCGCCGTGTGGGATTTTTCCCTCCTCGGAGGCTTTGATTATCGCTTCAAAATTGGTTCCGCCACCGGAGACGAACACAGCGATTTTTGTTTTCTTCATTTCCGCCACCGCTTATTCGAGGATAACACCTTCGTCGGAGTTTACCACTTCACCGATTATGTATGCGTCCTCGCCGTTTGCCCGGAGAATCTCAACCGCACGGTCCGCGTCTTTTTCGGAGACGATTATGCTCATGCCGACGCCCATGTTGTAGGTGTTGAACATATCCCTCTCGGAGATTCCGCCGGCCTTTGCGATGAGGTCGAATATCGGAAGAACGCGCACGTCGGATTTCTTTATCTTCGCGCTCTTTCCTGTGGGAAGGCTTCTCGGGATGTTTTCGTAGAATCCGCCGCCGGTGATGTGGGAGATACCCTTGATTTTAACCTCGTCCATGAGAGCGAGAACGGGCTTGACGTAGATTTTTGTGGGTGTGAGAAGCGTCTCTCCAAGGCTCTTTCCGCCGAGCTCGGCAACGGGAGATTTTATGTCGGCGTTTTCGATATCGAACACCTTTCTGACAAGAGAGAAGCCGTTTGAGTGTACGCCGGAGGAGGGAAGCGCGATGATAATGTCCCCCGCCTCGACGTTTTCCTTGTCGATTACGTTTTCTCTGTCGACGATTCCGCAAGCGTATCCGGCGAGGTCGTACTCATCCTCGGGGTAGAAGCCGGGCATTTCAGCGGTTTCTCCGCCGACGAGAGCGCATCCGCCCATAACGCAGCCGTCAGCCACGCCGGAGACGATGGACGCGATTTTTTCGGGGTAGTTCTTACCGCAGGCGATGTAGTCGAGGAACACAATCGGTCTCGCGCCGCAGCAGATTATGTCGTTTACGCACATTGCAACGCAGTCAATACCGACCGTGTCGTGCTTGTCCATTAAAAACGCGATGCGCAGCTTTGTTCCGACGCCGTCAGTTCCCGAAACGAGAAGGGGACTTTTGATGGAATATTTTTCCATTACAAGGCCGAGGTCGAATATTCCTCCGAAGCCGCCGATTTTGTCACAGACTCCGTCGACCACTGTCCTCGCGATGTGCTTTTTCATAAGCTCTACGGCAGTGTAGCCGGCAGTAATATCGACGCCCGCGTTTTTGTATGCTTCACTGTAGCTTTTCATATTATTTCCGCCTTTCGGTAATTTTTTTATGATAGATGGTCAGATAACTTGATTATTATTTAATTTAATTCTTCTCGGGATGAACGACTTCCGCGCTTTCTGAGAGCTTTCTGGAGAACTTTGACTCAACCTTGCAGCCCGGTACCGCGGTGGGGAAGCGGCTGTCGAAGCAGGCTGTGCAGAAGCCGGGACATTTCTTCGGCGCGAGCTTTGTGACGTTCTCAACGCTGAGGTAGCCGAGTGAGTCGACGCCGATTATATCCTTGATTTCGTCGACGGTGTGGCGGCACGCGATGAGGTTGTCCTTTGAGTCGATGTCGGTGCCGTAGTAGCAGAGGTCGATGAACGGCGGAGCTGAGGAGCGCAGATGAACCTCGGTTGCTCCCGCCTGACGGAGGAGGTCAACTATTCTCGCGCAGGTTGTTCCGCGTACAATTGAGTCGTCGACGAGAACAACTCTCTTTCCGCGGACAACTTCGGAGATGACGTTCAGCTTGATTCTTACGAGGTTTTCTCTGAACTGCTGACCGGGTGCTATGAACGTGCGGCCGATGTATTTGTTTTTGATGAAGCCGATTTCGTAGGGGATTCCCGACTGATGTGCGTAGCCGATTGCCGCGTCAATGCCGGAGTCCGGAACGCCGATAACCACATCCGCGTCGACAGGGTGCTCAAGTGCGAGGAACGCGCCGGCTCTTTCTCTTGCACGGTTTACGGAGAAGCCGTCGATTACAGAGTCGGGACGTGCAAAGTAGATGTATTCAAACACGCAGAACGCGGGAGCAGCCTCACCGACGTGGTCTTTTATCGAGCGGACGCCGTCTTCGTCGAACACCACGATCTCACCCGGTTCGATTTCGCGGACAAGCTCTGCACCCACCGAATCGAGTGCGCACGACTCTGATGCCACAACATACGCGCCGTCCGAGCGGATACCGTAGCAGAGCGGTCTGATTCCGTGGATGTCCTTCGCCGCGATGAGCTTTCTGGGGGACATTATGATGAGCGAGTACGCACCCTCGAGCTTGGGCATAGCGCGGCTGACGCTCTCCTCAATTGACGACGAGTTGAGTCTTTCGCGGATGATAATGTTGGAGATTATCTCGGCGTCGCTTGTCGTCTGGAAAATCGAACCCTCGAGCTCCAGTTTCTCCCTTGTTTCTGCGGAATTTACAAGACTTCCGTTGAAGCAGAGAGCCATATGACCCTTAACGTGGTTGACAACAATCGGCTGCGCGTTGAGTACGTCGTTTTTCACGTTTTTGCCGTAGCGGCAGTGACCGATTGCGATTCTGCCCTCACCGAGGGACGAGAGTCTGTGATTTGTAAAGACATCGTTTACAAGACCGCTGTCCTTTACCGAATTGAATATTCCGTCGTCGTTGACTACAATGCCGCAGCTCTCCTGACCTCTGTGCTGAAGTGCGTAAAGACCGTAATAAACCGTTCCGGCGACATCACATTTTTCGGGGGCGTAAATACCGAAAACGCCGCATTCTTCTCTGAGATTGCTCACAATACTACCTCGATTCCTTGAATTTTTTATAATATAATTTTTATTTTACAGTATAACAAAACGCAGGGACAAAATATCTCTGCGCGTATTCGTTTTATAGCTTTTCCTGTAAAGCGGCGTCCTTTTCTGCGATTTTTGCTTCTCCCGCACGTCTTGCGTCAGAGAGAGCTTTTTCAAGACCTTCGTCGGAGAGGGAGAGGATCTCGCACGCTAAAATTGCCGCGTTGGCAGCGCCGTTCATTGCGACCGCAGCGACCGGGATACCGCTCGGCATCTGAACAGTGGCAAGGAGTGCGTCAAGTCCGTCGAGCATACCGCCCTTTACGGGTACACCTATCACGGGGAGAGTTGTGTACGACGCGCAGACACCCGCGAGATGAGCCGCCATTCCCGCGCACGCTATGATAACTCCGAAGCCGTTTTCTCTCGCGCCGGAGACAAAATCGCGCACTGCGGTCGGAGTTCTGTGAGCCGACATCACGTGAGCCTCAAACGGGACACCGTACTCGCGAAATACCGCAAAAGCCTTTTCAACAACCGGAAGATCACTGTCGCTTCCCATTATTACAGCTGCTTTTTTCATAAATTCACTCCTGAACTGAATTTTTAAGCCCCGTGAATGCGCCCGAAAAGACTAAAAAAGCATACAACTCCCCGGGGATGAAGTTATATGCCCAGACGGACGGCTGCCCGACACCATGAGATTTATCCGGGCGGCTTTCTGTTTCACGCGGTTGATTCCGCCGGCCTGAAAAACGGTTAAAACATATCAGGCCTTTCCGTCAGTCGCAGAAAGCGTATTCATTTTTCCACAAATATTATATATTATATTCACCCGACAGTCAAGTATATCGTGGGACAAATTTCGTTTTTCTGCGCCATATTTTTTTGATGAATTTAACAAACGGCTTTTCCTGTCCTCTTATTCTTGACTTTATTGGCGTACAGTGGTAAAATATCCTTAAGTAAACTACAATATAAATATGTGGAGAAAATTATGTTCTACAGAAGCATTGAAGGACTTACGGACGACAGCCTCAGACAGGCTCTGGAGGAATCGCTTGCAGGCAAAAATCCGAAAAAAGTCCTGATTCTGCCGCCGGACTACACCCGTATGTATTCGGGAGCGGGCAGAATTACGGCAATATACTGCGACATTCTGAAAAACAGCTGTGAGGTTGACGTCATGCCCGCGCTCGGAACCCATGTGCCGATGACAAGGGAGGAATGCGAGGCGTTTTTCTGTGGAGTCGTGCCGTTTGAAAAGCTGATCGTTCACAACTGGCGCGAGGATGTCGTGAAAATCGGAGAAGTGCCCGCGGAATTTGTCTCGTCGGTTTCCGAGGGGCTTGTGAACGAAAAAATCGACGTTGAGGTCAACCGCAGAATCGTTTCCGGCGAATACGACCTCATCATTTCCGTCGGTCAGGTTGTCCCGCACGAGGTTGTCGGAATGGCAAATTATTCCAAAAATATTTTTGTGGGCTGCGGCGGCTCGTCGATGATAAACTCGTCCCATATGCTCGGCGCGTTCTACGGTCTTGAGCGTATCATGGGAAAGGATTTTTCACCCGTAAGGCGCGTTTTCGACTACGCAGAGGAGCATTTTCTCGCCGACGTTCCGCTCATGTACGTCCTCACCTGTACGACAAACACCGGTGACAGAACCAACATCCACGGACTGTACATCGGACGGGAGAGATCCAACTTCGAGATGGCGGTCGAGCAGAGCCAGAAAATCAACCTCATCCACCTGGACAGACCGATCAGAAAAGCCGTCGTGTACCTT
>JBJFHS010000283.1:0-8540 GCA_051893885.1 Eubacteriales bacterium | reverse complement strand
TTATACCCCGAGCGGATAATAAAATCAAGTGCATACACCCTAAAACCTTGAAATTTTAATGCTCCCCGACTATTAAAACAACCATTCATTGTAAAATACAACCGAAAAGCAACAATGCGGTTCTTGCCATGCCGATGAAACTGCGGTATAATAAAACCACAGGGCAAGCGCGCAGCCTCAGAATTTATTTATTAAGGAGAGAAAACGATGGATATCTGCATCTCAAAAACACTGAAAAAGCTCAGGGCGGAAAAAGACTGCACACAGGAGCAGCTCGCAAACCACCTTGGAATATCGGCTCAGGCTGTCGGCAAATGGGAGAGAGGCGAAGGCTACCCCGATATCACGCTGCTGCCCGCGATAGCCATGTATTTCGGAATCACCGTTGACGACCTGCTTGACGTCGGCAAGGCGAGAATAGATCAAAAGGTTTCGGAATACCAGAATGAAAGCCATGTTTTAGGGAATCGCGGTGAAGTTGAAAAAGAATACGAATTGTGGGAAAGGGCGTATGCTGAATTTCCGAACAACGAGGATGTGATGAGCGGCAGAATGTACGCGCTTGATGGAATGTACAATCGGGTGAGCGATGAAGAAAAGAAAAAGTCGATATCCGCTGCTATAATTGAAATGGGTGAAAAGCTGCTCCGCTCGGAAAACAACGGAAAGAGAGAAAGCGCGGTTCAGATTCTTGCATATCATTATCACGAAATCGGCGAAAAGGAAAAAGCGGTTGAATACGCTAAGATGGGCGGCAGCCACTGGTGTACAGCGGACGAACTTCTTCCAACTATATATGACGGCGAAGAGGCTGTTAAGCAGTGCCAGTACAACATTAATACTATGGTTGACCTTATGACAAGGGATGCGTATATTATGCAGTGGCAGGGGGATAATTGCACGCACGAAGAAAAGGCGGAGATTGACCTGTTCTGCATAAAACTGATCGAGCTGGTGTTCAATAAAAGGGATTACGGCTTCTTCGCCTGCCGGATGAGCGAGTATTACAGATACCTCTCAGAGGAATACGCAGCTCTCGGAAAACATGAAGAATGCCTTGACGCGGTGGAAAAAGCAGCGGAGTTTTCAATTCTCACCGATACTCAGCCCGACGGACAGCACACCTCCATCCTCGTGAATAAACTGAAATACGAGAGGGGAGGAACAACGAAAAATTACACCTGCAGCGACTGCCGTCTGACTCTCGACAGCCTGAATAATTCAGTTTTCGACACAATCAGGGACACGCCTCGCTTTGCCGCCGCTGTCGATAAGCTCAAATCATACGCAAAGGAACGCGATCAGTAAAAATTAGCTTGACTTTTTCATTTGGTTATGATAAAATGACAGCAAGGCATGAAGCCGAATAACAGAGCGCTGAAGCGTTTTTCATAAATTCAATCAGACATACAGGTAAAATGTATATACATGAAGGTATATTGCTCCTCAGAAGGGGACAGCGTATGCCTTTTTGTTTGTATATGTGGTTTTACGTATGTAGCAAACAAAAATTATTTTGGAGGATATTATTATGGCTTGTTTTGTTGTTCCCGCAGTAGAAGCAATCGCAACCACAGTGGCAGGTAAGGTTCTGAAATCAAAAGAGATGAAACCTGTCCTCTCCGACGCAGCTGATGCAGAGGTAAAAATTCCGTTTTCAAGAAAGCTGAAATGGCTGTCCAATCTGCTCTGGGGAGGTTCCGCGCTGCTTGCGTTTGAACACCTGTGGCACGGTGAAATTGTACCGTTCTTCCCGTTCCTGACTGCGATGAGCGATCCGGCAGAGACTGCAGCAATGCTTGAGGAAATGGCATCTGTCGGCACATCTATGGCTGCCCTGATCACCGTGATTTGGGTTGGCATGGTTTTAGTGTCCGACCGCATCGTGAAACGCCCCGCGACCAAAGCTGAGTCAATTCCGGAGGTATGACAGATGACGCTTCTCAGCTGTCTTTTTGCCGCCGTCATCTGCACCGTTCTGTGGTACAAAAGTGCACCTAAGAACGAGCTCAGGCTGCATATACTCTGCTTTTTGTTCTGGGGCGCCTCTCTGATGTGGATGGTTGACGCCGCGTTCGAGTATGCGGAACTTGGTGCGGAATTCTTCACTCCATCCCCCGCAGATATGCTCAACGATTTATATCTCGGCCTGTCCGTAATCGCGCTCGGTCTCGTTATCTGGCTTGTTATTCTTCTCATCAAAGACCCAAAAGGTGTTATACGTGCGTCTCTGACAGGGAAGAAAAACTGACTTTATCAGAAGCGGTTCTGCATGAAGCGGAGCCGTTTTTCAATATTTATTGAGGTGGACTGTACACTATGAATCTATCCGATTTTTTCAGGAATTATCCCAAGGTCGCCGTCGCTTTTTCTGGCGGGGTGGATTCGGCGTATCTCCTGTACGCCGCCAAAAAATACGGCGCGGAGGTGCAGGCTTATTATGTGAAATCCGCGTTTCAGCCGCAGTTCGAGCTGGATGACGCAGTACGGCTGACGGAGGAGCTTGAGGTTCCGATGCGCGTGCTGACAGTTGACGTCCTCGCGTCGGAAAAAGTCGCGTCAAACCCGTCCGACCGCTGTTATTTCTGCAAGCGAGTGATTTTTGAGTCGATTCAGAAAGCAGCGGCAGATGACGGCTATACCGTGCTGCTCGACGGAACAAACGCCTCCGACGACGCGGGAGACAGGCCGGGAATGCGTGCGCTGAAAGAGCTTTGCGTGCTTTCTCCTCTGCGTGAATGCGGGCTGAGTAAAGCGCAGATACGCAATCTTTCACATGAGGCGGGGCTGTTCACATGGGACAAACCTGCATACGCGTGCCTTGCGACAAGAATTCCCACGGGAGAGCGCATCACCGTTGAGAAGCTGTCTGCGACCGAGAAGGCGGAAAACTATCTCTTTTCGCTGGGATTTTCCGATTTCCGCGTTCGCCGCATGGGAGAGATGGCAAAGATTCAGCTCCCCGCGTCACAGATGGAGAAACTGCTCTTGGAACGCGGGAAAATAACGGCGGAACTTAAAAAATATTACACCGATGTACTGCTTGATCTGGAGGCGAGAGGATGAAAAGCGAAATCAGAGCGATTCTTGAGGCTGTTCGGGCCGGAGAAATGACGGTGGACGACGCGCTGCTCTCAATAAAAAAAGAACCGTTTGAGGATATCGGCTACGCCAAAATCGATACACACCGCAAAATCCGTCAGGGAGCGGCAGAGGTCATTTACGGCGCGGGCAAAACGGCGGAGCAGATAATCGGAATCGCGGAAAAAATGAAGCAGAACGGTCAGGAAACTATCTTGATCACCCGCATCTCACCCGAATCCGCGGAAAAAGTCGGAGCAGTGCACGAAATGGATTACCACGCGGACGCAAGGGTCGGAATCATCGGAAAAATGCCCGCTCCAAGCGGAATAGGTAAAATCGTAGTCGCAACCGGCGGAACCAGCGATATTCCTGTAGCCGAAGAAGCAGCCCTTACCGCGGAAGTTCACGGCAACGAGGTCGTCCGGCTATACGACGTGGGCGTTGCGGGACTGCACCGTCTGCTTGCCCATCTCGACGAAATAATGAGCGCCGGCGTTATCATTGCCATCGCAGGTATGGAGGGCGCGCTCGCCAGCGTGATCGGAGGTCTTGCGGACTGTCCGGTGATTGCCGTTCCCACCAGCGTCGGATACGGTGCTTCGTTCGGCGGCCTTTCCGCACTTTTATCTATGCTTAATTCCTGTGCCAGCGGTGTGTCGGTGGTAAATATCGACAACGGCTTCGGTGCGGGTTATCTGGCGAGTATGATCAATCACATGGAGGCAAAACAATGAAAACTATATATCTGGACTGCGGCATGGGAGCTGCGGGTGATATGCTGACGGCGGCTCTGCTTGAGCTTCTGCCTGACGGAGACGATTTTATCCGTGAACTGAACGGACTCGGCATTCCGGGTGTGACGGTCACGAGGGAGGCATCGTCAAAATGCGGTATTCAGGGAACGCACATCACAGTAAAAGTGAACGGTGAGGATGAATCCGAAGAAATGCACGACCACGAGCATGAGCACGAGCATGAGCATGACCACGAGCATGAGCATGACCACGAGCATGAGCATGAACATGAGCACGAGCATGACCACGAGCACGAGCATGAGCACGAGCATGAGCATGAGCATGAACACACTCACGACCATGAACACACGCATGACCACGACCACTCCCACGACGGCGGACACACACATCACCACCACAGCGGTATGCACGATATCGAGCACATTATTGCCGATCTGCCCGTGTCTGATAAGGTCAGAGCCGACATTCTCGCGGTTTATTCACTGATTGCCGAAGCCGAAAGCCACGCGCACGGAGTTCCGGTGACCGAAATTCACTTTCATGAAGTTGGCACAATGGACGCGATTGCCGATGTGACCGCCGTATGTATGCTGATGGAACGCCTTGCACCGGAGCAGGTGGTTGTGTCACCCGTTCATGTGGGCAGCGGTCAGGTCAGGTGCGCTCACGGAATTCTTCCCGTACCGGCGCCGGCGACAGCGTACATTCTGCGCGATGTTCCGATTTACGGCGGCGAAATCAGGGGCGAGCTCTGCACACCGACCGGAGCTGCACTGCTCAGACATTTCGCAACTAAATTCGGGGAAATGCCGGTGATGAAAACCTCCGCCATCGGTTACGGCATGGGCAAAAAGGATTTCACTGCTGCAAACTGTGTCCGGGCGATGCTCGGCGAAACGGAAGAAAACGGGGACACTATTGCGGAGCTGTGCTGCAACCTTGACGATATGACGGCGGAAGCAATCGGCTTTGCGGAGGAACGGCTGTTTGAGGCGGGTGCATTGGAGGTTTATACCGTCCCCGTGCAGATGAAAAAATCCCGTCCGGGCGTGCTGCTTTCGGTGATGTGCCGGGATGAGGACAAGGAAGAAATTATCAGGCTGATTTTCAGGCACACCACGACGCTCGGAATCCGCGAAAACATAAGCCGGCGATACACTCTCTCACGCAGCGTGGAAAAAATCCCGACCGAATTCGGAGAAGTGCGGAAAAAAGTGTCATCCGGATACGGCGTGAAGCGTGAAAAATTTGAATACGAGGACATCGCCCGCATTGCGAGAGAGCAGGGAATGAGCTTGTCCGACGTGACGGAGCGGATTGAATCGCAGGAAAAGTAATTCGGAAAGAAATCATGGGAGGCGGAAAAGTCTCCCTTTTAATTTTGTTTTTTTTGAAAAATCCTATTGACAAATACAGACAAATCGTGTATAATAAACACGTTGAGCGAGTTCAGCTTGACCATGCGGGTGTGGCGGAATTGGCAGACGCGCAAGATTCAGGTTCTTGTGGGGGCAACTTCGTGAAGGTTCAAGTCCTTTCACCCGCATTATAACTGGATACCTATTTGATACGATGGTTATCATATTGGTGTCCGGTTTTTTGTTATTTTTGCAGGATTATGGAAATAAAAAATGCTCGACAAATCCTTGAATTCACACAATACCATGAATTGCCCGCTCAGGAAGGAATGTATATGATGGAATTACACGAAGCATATAAAGAAGTGAAAAAAAGACTTGATACAATAGATTTTTCAACCCTGTGGGCGGGGTTTCATCCTCTCAAATTTGCTTTATATAATGATAGCGACTGCTATTTTAATGGGCAGTATATTGACAAGACCGCAAGTTTTTTAGCCAACACCTCAATTCAATATAATGGCGAGTATATCGCTATATGGAATCTTTCAGAGGAAACGGATGATATTGACAGGCTTGCAGCTTCTATAGTGCATGAGATGTTTCATGCGTTTCAGAACATTCGTGGCGAGAGCCGTTGGGCAAACGAAATAAATGCGCTTTTTAATTATAAATACTCGGCAGAGAACATCTCCTTAAAATTGGGCGAGGCAGCCTTGATGGAGGACATACTTACCAAGAATAATATTGCTGCTTTTGAGGAACTTCTTGCTTTGCGCAAAATGCGGTCAGAGCTTTATCCGCAGGAGTACGACTATGAATCAAGAATAGAACAGATTGAGGGAAGTGCGAACTATGTTGAATTAAATGCTTTGACACAAATTGACCCGGAAAAGGGAGAACTTCAATGGCGAAAAATCCTTGATGCGATCAACGACCCGAACGCTTATACACCGATACGGATTGTCTCATATTACGTCGGAGCGGCTTTTTTGAACTGCATCCAAAGGTGTTCTCCGTTTAACTACCACGATTTCAGTGCGGATACATTTGCTCAAAAGATAATTGAAAATGTAATGCCGGCAGAGCGGGAGTACCCGTTAAACACCCAAGTGGTAAAGTGTGTAAAAGAGTTTGATGACAACACAAACAAGATCATCCAAACTGCGCTGTCAAAAAATGTGGTGGCTTTAAGTGGCGAATATCCGCTGCGCGGTTTAAATATCTGGGACGCCCGATCGGATGGGAAATATGCAATATCCAACTATTTTATTTCTTATTTGGACGGGACAGAAGAGAAGTTTTTATACGGAGATTTTGTAGTAGAAATAGATAAGGACTACATAATTCACACGGCTTATTACCAATAAGCGCACGTAAACAACTTCAGGTTTAACGAGGGCATTCATTATCGTTTTACCAAATCACGATTTTCGGGAGGACAGGCTCGTGATTTTAAAATTAGTCAGACCAACCATTGAATACGCTGAACAGGTCATGCAGTATAAAGAAGCCATGCTTGCCAATAACGACAGTTTTGACGGCTGTGCGGGGCTTGAAAAAGTCAGTTCTTTTGTCGAATGGATTGACTTTGAAAACCGACTGAAACGGAAATACGGCAGTGGCTATGTTCCCTCAGAGGTGTTTCTGGGAGTCAGAATTGAAGACGAAAAGGTCGTTGGAATCATTGATTACAGGCACCCCTTGACTCCTTTTCTGCTGCAATACGGCGGGAACATTGGCTACAGCATTCTGCCGTCGGAGCGGGGAAAAGGCTATGCCGGCGAAATGCTGAAGCTTTTGCTGCCAATTTGCAGAGAATACGGCGAAAAAAAGGTTCTGCTCACCTGCGACAAAACCAATGCTGCTTCACGGCGGACAATTGTGAAAAACGGCGGCATACTGGAAAATGAAGTAAACGATGAAGTGGGCTTAGGTGAGTGCGGGATAATTCAGCGATTCTGGATAACCCTGTAACGTGTCACAATTATAAATCGCACCAGTCCGGGTATTTTATGATACTCGGATTTTTTTGACTTAATTCACATAAAACCCTTGCATAAACGGCTTCAATATGGTATAGTTTTTATACAAATATTTGTCACAAGGAGTTGTGTTATGGCAAAGGAAATAAACGTGGGCCTTATCGGATACAAATTCATGGGTAAAGCTCACACAAACGCGCTCTCGAGAATACCGATGTTTTTTGACCCCTCGGTTAAAATCAACCTCAGGGCTGTCTGCGGACGTGAGGAGGAATGGGTCGCAGAAAACGCGCGCAAATTCGGCTTCGAGAGCTATGAAACCGACTGGCGGCGCCTTATCGAGAGAGACGACATCGACGTAATCGACATAACCGCGCCGAGCAACGTGCATAAGCAGATCGCAATCGCCGCCGCAGAGCACGGAAAGCACATATTCTGCGAAAAGCCGCTCGCACTCACCGCTGCCGACGCGCGTGAAATGGAGGAGGCGGTCGAAAAGTACGGAGTCAAAGGTCAGGTCGGATTCAACTACCGCTTCTGTCCCGCTGTTCTCCTCGCGAAAAAGATGATCGACGAGGGCAAGCTCGGAAGAATTTTCCATTTCCGCGGAAGATTTCTTCAGGACTGGATTATCGACCCGAAATTCCCGCTTGTCTGGAGACTTGACAAATCCGTCGCAGGATCCGGCTCACACGGAGACCTCGGAGCACACGTGATTGACGCCGCGAGATTTTTAATAGGCGAGTTCGACTCGGTCTGCGGCATGACTGAAACATTCGTAAAGGAGCGTCCGATTGTCGAGAGGATGGAGGGTCTGTCGGGTCAGGCAGGCGATGACGCTCCGATGGGCGAGGTCACGGTCGACGACGCCACAATTTTCCTCTGCCGGTTCAAATGCGGAGCTATCGGTCAGATCGAGGCGACAAGATTCGCTGCGGGACACGACAACGACATGGGCTTCGAAATAAACGGCGAGTACGGCAGCATCCGTTTCTCCTTCGAGCGCATGAACGAGCTTGAATACTACGACCAGACCGAGGACAGAGAACTCCGCGGCTACAGAACCATCCAGTGCACGCAGGGAGTCCACCCCTACATCTCGCATTGGTGGCCCGCCGGTCATGTTCTCGGCTTTGAGACGACCTTCGTCCACGAAATGTACGAGTTCTACGAAAGCATAGCCAACGACCGTCCGACCTCACCGAGCTTCACCGACGGCAGAAAATGCGTGGAAGTCCTCGAAGCCGTTGACAAATCCATAGAAACCGGCACGTGGGTCAGGCTGTAGTTAATCTTAGTTCGAGGGGAGACGGGGGACGCGGACGCTTCTTGTAAGAAGCTTGGCAAGAACTTCAATC
>JBJFHS010000282.1:0-8543 GCA_051893885.1 Eubacteriales bacterium | reverse complement strand
CGCGGCGAAGAACCGAAGGCTGTCGGACCTTTGGCCGAAACGCTGAAAAAGGTTGCCGATATCGGATACACCACCGTTCAGGTCTCGGGAACGTGCGGATATGAACCGGAGTGGCTTGACGAACAGCTGAAAGCAAACGGTCTCACCTGCGGAATCACTCACTTTGACTACAACAGAATCATCAACGACACGGAAAACACCGTCAAAGCTCATAAAATCTTCGGCTGTCCCGTAATCGGTCTCGGTTCAATGCCGGGCGGAGCAGGTGGATATGAAAAATTCAAATCGGAAATCAGGCTTCCCGCTCAGAAAATCCACGACGGCGGACTTCAGTTCTCGTATCACAACCACAATTTTGAATATCTGACAAAGCTCGATGACGGAAGACCGCTGATGCACCACCTCTCCGACGACTTCACCGCGGATGAAATGTGCTTCACGCTCGACACATACTGGGTCAAAGCCGGCGGATATGACGTTGTCGACGAAATAAAGCGGCTCTCCGGCAGAGTTCCCGTCGTTCACTACAAGGATATGCTCCTCGACGGCGACAAGCAGCTCATGTCATGGATCGGCGGCGGAAACACTATGGACTTTGAAAAAATCACGGAGGCGTTCATCTCTGCGGGAACCCGTCTTGCATACATAGAACAGGACAACTGCAACGGCGAAAACCCCTTCGACTGCCTCAGAAAGAGCTACGAATACCTGAAATCAATAGGTCTCGAATAAGTTTTCCCAAAACACGCGAAAATATTAAGGATAAATAATGTTACAGTTTTTTATAGCTATCGTCGGACTTTATCTGTTCATGATATGTCCGAAACTCACGCACCGGAACAACATGGAGCTTTTCTGCAAGACGCCGCTCGCTCACCGCGGAATCCATGACAACAAAGATGTGCCGGAGAACTCGCTCAAAGCGTTCAAAGCTGCCGTTGAAGCAGGATGCGGAATCGAGCTTGACGTTCAGTTCACACGCGACATGAAGCTTGTGGTGTTCCACGACGAAAATCTGAAGCGTATGTGCGGCGACGACAGGCTTGTTATCGACGTCGATTACGATGAACTGTCAAAAATGCGCCTCATGGGGACGGACGAAAAAATTCCGCTTCTGTCGGAGGTGCTCGGGCTGGTCGACGGAAAAGTCCCGCTCCTTATCGAGATGAAAAACGAGCTCAGGGTTGTGTGGGAGATGCCGCGCGCCCTTTACGGAATCATGAAGGACTACAGCGGTGTCTACGCCATCGAGTCGTTCAATCCGATGTTCATACGAAAGTACAGAAAGCTCGACAAAACAGTTGCCCGCGGCGTGCTGTCGATGAAATTCACCAAGGAGAAAATCAAAAAGCGCCAGACACTCCTCGCGATAACGCTTGAAAATCTCATGTGGAATTTTATGGCCAAGCCGGATTTCATCGCATACCGCGTAACAGACTACAACAAAATTTCACTCAGGCTGAACCACCTCCTCGGCGCAACCGCAGTAGCATGGGGTGTTCCCGAGCCTGCCCTCATCTGCGAAAACATGAAAAAACACTTCGACTGCTTCATCTGCGACATGGAGCGCGAGGATGATGCTGCAGTGGTCGAGGGAGACGGAGAGAACGTGACGCGTACTGTGACAAAGCAATAGAAATCTGAATTTAATAAAAAATACTGACTCACGTGCGGATTGAAGAACAGCTTAATTGTCAGTTTCGCAGCTGACTGAATTGTTTGTTCACTTCAAAACGACGTGAGTCAGTATTTTTATATTGAGTACCCTCTCCGCGCAATCACGTTATTTTATAGAAGGAATAAAAATGTCGAGGCGAATGAGAGTGCCAGTCCGATCAGCGTGATTTTGTCGGGCTTTTCGCCGAAGAAGATTCTGCCTGCGACTGCCGTGAGCACTACCGAGCCGCCGGTCATCATCGGGTACATTACGGACGCCGGAACTTTGCCCGCGCTGACGAGCTGGAGCATATACGAAACTCCGTTACAGCAGGCGTTCGCTAAAATTATCAGCGCGACTGCTCCGGCACCGATACTGTTTTTGGCTTTTTCTGGCGAAATTGCGTCGTTTTTTTCGACCTCTGATGCGCTCACCGCCTTTGCTTTATTGCCTGAAAACAGTGTCACGAAAATCAGAGCGGCGCCGGAGATAACTCCGTTGAACAGGTTGGAGATAAACGAAAACGAAGCCGTGCCGCATTTTTCGTACGCCTCCGTCACCTGATGCAGCTTTGACGCGATGCTTATTCCTCCGTTCAGGCAGAAAACCGCGAGGCAGAGGAGGATGAACAGCGCACTCGATTTGCCCGATTTTTCCCTCGCTATCACGGGAAAGACAAGGGACGCCGCAAGCAGAATCACGCCGATCACGCGGAACACGGAAATATCCTCGTTCAGACGGATCACTCCGAATAGGTACGGGAGCAGCATTCCGCCGAGCATCAGAAACATCGTGAACACCGAAAGACTGCCGAGCGCCATTATCTTGAATCCGATGAAGGTGTATGTGCAGCACATGATCGCTATGAGCGCCGCCACAACTACCGAAAACGGTGTGAACGTAATTTTCTCGCCCGCAATCAGCGCAATGATAAGCGAAACAACCGATGACGCGAGTCCGCCGCACGTTGTAAAAATGAGTGAAGCATTGACTGAGTTTCCCCTGCACAGTCCGTACGCCTTATTTGTCGCAAACTGAAGTGACAAAAGCACGACCGCAATTAAAATGAAAAAATAGTATTGCATAAACTCCCTCTGAACGCATATGTTTTTCTGAATGATAACAGATATGCTCCGAAATGTCAATACCGAAAAAAGAACGGGCTGAGAAATACAGTCCGTTCCTTTGTTTCAGTTATGTTTTATCAGTTCCACTCAGCGGAGAAGCCAGCGTCAAAGTTTCTGCCGCCCCATGCGTCCTTGATCGTAACAACGAAGTAGTTTTCGCCTTCCTTGAGGAGATCGGTGAGCTGTGCCTTGTCGAGAACCCACTTGCCCTCGTTCCAGTCCGGTGTAACGCATTCGCCGTCGTCAACGTAAACTTCAACACCGTTGAGGTAGGTGTGGATAGCGTTGTCGTATGCGCAGTCCCAGATGAAGTCGTCGCAGCCCTTAACGTCGTCAAGGTTGTCTACGGTAAAGGTCTTATAGAGAATAAGTCCGTGAACGGAGCCTGTCCAGCCGATCTGATCCATTATGCTGCCGAAAGGTCCGGATGCAGTGTCCCATGTTTCAAGAAGCGCGGTATCAGACATGAAGTTCGGGTTTTCGGCGATGAACTTAGCCATGTCGTCGGTAGCCTCGTCAAAGTATCCGCCGGAAGCGCCGCCGTCGATTGTGCCCTCACCGTCGGTGTAAGGACAATTGAAAACGGAGTAGTGCCATTCGGTGCCGCGGTCAAAGAACTTTACTGATCTCTTTGTGGAATTCTTTTCGTATGTTACATACATATCGAATTCACGTCCGCCCCAGCAGTTCTTGATGGAAACAGCGATGTAGTTTTCACCCTCAACGAGGAAGTCGCGGAGTGTCTTGCCCTCAGCTGTGTTGCAGGTGATGAGGTCGAGACCGCCGTTCCAGTCGCCGTTGCCGCAGTTTGCATCAGAATAGTAGTAAAGCTCGCCGTTGACGTAGATGTAAACCGTGTTGTCGTAGAAGCAGTACATCTCGTAAAGGGTATCCTCGGAGAGGTCGTCGATGTTGAAGGACTTATATACCATAAGGCCGTTTGTGTTGACGGGGTCAAGTATGAAGTCGGTCTGTGCGGCGATCATGCTGTTGATGCAGTCGCCGAACGGAGCTTCAACCTCTTCCCAGCCCTTCATCATAGCGGTATCCTTGTACCACTCGGGATTGTCCTTGATGAAAGCTGCCATTTCGTCGTCAGCTTCTTCAAAGTGACCGTTTGCAGCGCCGCCGCCAATCTCACCGTTACCGTCGGTATAGGGGCAGACATATGTAGCGTAGTGCCATGTGCTCATCTGGTCGAACACAAGTCCGCTGCTGCTTTCGGCTGCGGGTGCGGGAGCTTCGGTTTCGGGCTCGGTTTCGGGCTTTGTCTCAGCCTCGGTTTCGGGCTCTTTCTCAGCCTCGGTTTCAGCTTCGGTCTCAGCCTCTGTCTCAGCGGAGGTTTCTGCCGAAGTGTCAGCTGTCGTATCGTTATTCGCATCATTGCTGTCGCCGCCTGAGCAGGCAGAGAGCATTGCAGCGGACGAAAGCATCAGCAATGCAAGAATAACACTTAACGTCTTTTTCATTTTTCTTCTCCTTTAATATTTTTTTGTTTTCTACATTCAGAGCAAAACATACCCTTAATGCCATCATTAATACTATAGCACTTTGCGAACAAAAAGTCAATATTTTCCCACAAATTATTAAAAAATTATCTTCCGCGATACCTATTTATACGTCATATTATTCACATATAACGCCACAATATCGAATATAATCGCCAAAAAGTACAAAATATTTGCATCACCCGACAATTACCGATTTCAGCTCAGGCAAAAATCTGACCGATGCGCCGTCCATTATGGAGCTTCCCTCGACAAGGTCGTCGAGCGTCATATCCGCCGGCTGCTTTTTGATGTAGCGGTACAGCTCCACTCCGCGGTTGTCTCCGGAGAGCAGCTCCATCAGTGCGGAATTATTGGCGTAGGTCACTCCGTCCTTTTCGTAGAAGTAGTCGTCAATGTCATATACCCTGCCCCACGCAAGCATATACGGCACAAACTTATCAGAGCCGAACGCGCCTTTGTCACTCTCCATCGCGTTTGACGAGCCGGGTGTTGCCTCGCTCAGTGAAAGCTGAACCGCGTCTCCTCCGTCGGGAATTCTGCCTATGTGAACGGTTTTTGACGGAGATTCCAGCTCGAGCGTGTCTACAGTCTCACCGGCGGAGTTGTACAGGTACAGTGTGTCCCCGCTGCCGAGTGAAAGTATGACCCTGAGTCCCTTGATTCCGGCGGTGTTTGCGTTGTCTGTGCAACATATTAGTGCATAACCCTTTGACTCAATCACGGTGTCCGCAAATGATTTCGCCTTTTTGATGTTTGTGCTCTTTCCGAGTGACCATCCCGAGAGTATGATGTCCTCGTCGGTGCTGTTGTAAAGCTCCACCCACTCAATTTCGGTGCCGCGGAACATGACCTCGTTTATTACAACGCCGGAGTCCGATTCCGCTTCGACAGCTGTAAATGTAACATTGACCGATGCTGTGTTTCCGTCAGCGATGAGATATCCGTCTCCGTCGATATGGCAGCCGGAATACGTGACCTCCGCGATTTCATATCCGTCGTCGGGATAAATCTCAAGCGGGACACGCGACTGCTGAAGGTACGAGCGCGGCTGAGAGGACTCTATGGCGTACCAACCGAGCTCGACAACGCCTCCGGCAGAGTAATTCACGGTGATTTCGCCGTAATTCTGTTTTGACGCGCTCTTTGTATGTCTCAGGACTGCGGCAGAGCGGCTTATAGAATAGTCACGCAGGACGTCGAAGCCGTTGTTCCAGTTTGTCCGCGAACCTCCGCCGACTCCGACAGCGCTTATCGAATACGCGACCTCCTTGCCGGTATATACCTGCATCAGGTCAAATATTTTTTCGCATCTCTCGGGTGTGACGACCGCCTCTGCAAGAGTACACATATAGTTGTAGAACAAGTCGGAGAACTCGCTGTTTTTCATGAGCGAATTGTAGATATTTTTGAGAAGCAGGTTCGAGCCGCCCTGCAGGAATGTGTACGGATTTGCGTTTGCGTTGAACGAGCCGTAGCCGAACGAGAGGTCGAGGTCCTTTGTGAGAAATCTCCATCTTCCGTCAAACACACCCTCTCCGTCGGGGTCGTAGCCGTTTTTGTTGTATCTCCACGCGCGCAGGTTGTTGTCGGGCCAGTCCGTGTTGCCGATGTACCCTTCAAACGCCATATATTCGATGAAATTCTGTATATCAATCATCTCGCAGGCTCTGGCGTAGCACTCCGGGTCGGTCATATCGCTGCGGATTATGTACTTGAGCATATCGTAAAATTCGCTCTGTTCTTCCTCGGGTCCGTCGTCGACGTGCCATCCCGCCGGAACAAGCAGCTCTCCTACCGTTCCCTTCATGGTGGTGAGGTCTTCCTTTTCGACCCCGTAGTTCACAAGGAAAAAGTCCTCGTCGTAGTCCTCAAGCTGCGTCACGATTCCGTAATACCGCCCGTTTATAAATTCAACTACGGGTGTAATCGCCGGACTGTCGAGGTCGGTTCCCTCAAGGAGCATCAGCAGGCATGGAGTTGTGAATAACGCGTTTCCTTCGTTGTTGGAGCCGCCGCGCAGAAGCACCGTATCGCTGAACGACGCAGGTGTGCCCGTGTGTGAGCCGCGGTTTCCGCTCCAGAAGGAGTATGCAAAGACGCCGGTGTCGGGGGTATAGTCCCGTCTCGCGTACAGTCTGAGCGATTTTTGTCTGTTGACGCGTGTATATCCGCCGGAGACACGTACGCCGCAGTTCTGACTCAGCCCGAGATTGCCGGATTCGTCGAATACCGTGAGCGCGACCGGTCTTTCCCACTCCATTCCGCGTCCGTAGTAGTTGGCGTTGTCGTACCACGGCTGCCATCCCGGGGGATTACCGTTCTGTCTCATCACGCCCTCGACCAGAATGCCGGTCTGATTGCTGTAGAAGTTATTTTTATCCGAAACTATCGAGACGACCGGCAGATAAAATCGGTCTTCGGCGGCGTGAATGTAGACAAAGGTGTATACATCGGAGACCCTTTCCTCGTCCTCGAACAGCGCGCACCGTATTACCGCCTGATAGGACGCTCCGTCCCCTGTGTCCTTGTATTCGATGTCGAGCACGCCGTCGGAGCAGATTTTCGAGCCGGAGTCGGGGGTTGCACAGCTTAAAGAATAGCGCAGGACGGTGTTTTTTTCTTCATTGACCTCGTAATCAAAGCTCACGGTCTTCGGCTCTTCACCGGTGACATAGATTCCCGACTGCACATCCGGAGTTATCTCACTCTGCGAATAAAGGGCCGCATTGCTCACCGCCTCCACGTCGTCATTATTGACTGAAGGAGTGTACAGATTTGACGCGCAGCCCGACAGACACACGGCAATAAACAATATTTTCAGAATATCCGCGGCTTTTTTCAGATAAAAATTCATATACAGCACTTATATAGCTCCGGCTTTTTTAAATACATTTCTTTTCCGTAAGTTACACAATATTAACATTACCCGGGTGAATATGTATTAAAAAAATCATTGAATTTATTTGTTTTCGTGCGCCGGATTCATAAATCTCCCACAATTTTTATATTAAACAGCACAATTTTTACCGCAATTTTACTTCACAGGTACAGTATATACTATATTTCCGGATAAATCAAGTGCAAAACACAATAAACATAAAATAAACAGTCAGAATCTGCCGCAGAAAATATTCTCCAACCTCCGTCACAGGTGCGTAAAAGTGTTTTTTCGGGCGTTCACAAAATAACTATTGTGTTTTCATGCGGATTATTGTATAATATATTAATTAAAATTATTATTTTGCGAAAAATCACCTCCAAAGGAGTTATATATGCCCGAAAAAAACGAAAATCTCGACACGTCGGATATCAGTCTTCTGTACCCCGACGCCGACAGTCTGAGACGACAGATGCTTGGCGAGGAAAACGCGCGGCTTTCTCAGATAACCGCCGAACAGCTCGAGCTGAACTTTCTGATGGATCTCAAGACCTGCGATTTCGGCAGCTTCTACACCTGCGACCCCGAAGTTATTTTATACCGTCAGGACACATTTGAGGATATGCTCGCCAACCCTGAGCTGTCCCACATTCTTCTGAAAATGATACCGCTTCTCAACGACATAACGGAGCTTCGCCGGATGAGCAGTGATTCCGCAGCTTCGACAGAGGCGTATCTCTACAGCATTACAGAAGTAGAGCTTTACACAAGCCTGCTCGATCTGCTCCGCGACAAACTTATTCCGCTCGCCCCGAAATTCAGAAGCACCGCGTTCCGCCGTTTCGCCGAGAGAATCAACACCCTTACGGGAAGCGAATACTACAAAAACCTCAACAATCAGCTGAAAGAGCTGACCTCAAGGGTTCGTGAGATAAAAAGCGTGACGATAGGCGTGAACTTTGACTCCCAGCTCAGAGCGGACAGAGCGGGCGTTCTCTCGATCAACAACGAGTATTTCAAATCGGGCGAGCTGCTCGACAAAATGCTCCGCCTCGACTTCAAAAACGACGAAATGACCTGCATCGCGCCGCTGATTCCGTTCAAGAAGGGTCAGTCGGACAACCAGCAGAACGCGCTCGCAAACGCCTTCAACGGAGCCATAAACGATGTGTTCCGCCAGTCGATTCGCTCGTGGAAAAAGGTTATACAGCATTATGTGCTCGAAAACACCGACTTTCTTATCAGGCTCATGCCGGAAATTGAGTTTGTCACAAAGGCGACCGAGCTGCTGCAGAAGCTGAAGGAACGCGGCTGTCCGCTCTGCCACCCAGACATCAGACCGATGTGCGAAAAAGCCTTCGACGCAAAGG
>JBJFHS010000281.1:0-8598 GCA_051893885.1 Eubacteriales bacterium | reverse complement strand
GAACATGTCGTAGGTGCGCTTGGCGATGAACCGCGCCACAAACAGCGACAGCGGGGTCAGAACCACAACTACTGCGGTGATTGCGAGGTTTATCGTCAGCATGAACACAAGGGTGCATACGATAGTGACTACCCCTGTGAAGAACTGGGTGAAGCCGAGAAGAAGTCCGTCAGCGAACTGGTCGACGTCGGTGATAACGCAGCTGACCGTGCCGCCGTGAGGATGTGAGTCGATGTAGGAGAGCGGCAGGTGTGTTATCGTGTCAAAGGCGTCGTGTCTGACATCGCGTGTGACCGAGAACGTGATACGGTTGTTTATAGTGTTCATGACCCACTGGAGCACGCCGCAGATCAATGCAGACAGCGCGATTTTTATGAGATTTTCGACAATTGCGGCAAAATCCACCTCTCCGACGCCGACCATGCAGTCGATGACCCGTCCGCAGAGAATCGGGATGTACAGCGAGAGCACGACCGTCACTCCGGCCAGAATCACGGATATGCCGAGAAGCCACAGGTATTTTTTGAGGTACTTGAAAAGGCGGCTCCATGTCTCGCGCTTCAGCTTCGGTTTGTTGTTTTTCATGATCAGGCCTCCTCCTTTTTGTACTGGGATTCGTAGATTTCGCGGTATACAGGGCAGCTCTCAAGAAGCTCCTCGTGCGTTCCGATTCCGACAATCTTGCCGTCGTCCAGCGTGATTATCCTGTCGGCGTGCATTATCGACGAGGTTCTCTGCGAAACGATTATCGAGGTCGGGCGGTAGTCGAGTTTTTTCAGCTCGGCTCTCAGCGCGGCGTCGGTTGCGTAGTCGAGTGCGGATGCGCTGTCGTCGAGGATCAGTATCTCCGGCCGGCGTACCAGAGCGCGCGCTATTGTGAGTCTCTGACGCTGTCCTCCCGAGAAATTGCGTCCGTTCTGCTCAACTGCGGCGTCAAGACCGTCGTTTTTCGACTTTATCACGTCCTGTGCCTGAGCGGATTTCACGGCGGAATCTATAATGTTTTCATCCGCGTCGGGGTTACCCCACATCAGGTTTTCGCGGATCGTACCTTTGAACAGCGACGCCTTTTGCAGCACGTATCCGATTTTATTCCTGAGCTCCTTTGCGGGGTATTCGCGCACGTCGACTCCGTTTACGAGCACTTCTCCCTCGGTTGCGTCGTAGAATCGCGGTATCATGCTGACAAGTGTAGTCTTACCGCAGCCCGTGCCGCCGATGATTCCGACAGTCTCGCCTTTTTTGATACTGAAGGATATATCGCTGAGAGCGGCGTCCGCACCGGAAGTGTATTTCATGTCGACCGAGCGGAATTCAATCGCGATGTCACCCGAAGACTCGGCGGGAGATTCGGTTCTGAACTCCATCGCGGGCTTTGTCTCGAGCACCTCGTCGATTCGCTTCATGCAGGTAACGAACTTGCTGATGCTGATGATGAGATTGGCGAATTTGATCAGCTCCACAAGAATCTGAGACATATAGTTGTAGAGCGCGACCGCCTGTCCCGTTGTGATGCTGCCGGTATTGACTTCGATTCCCGAGAAATAGAGCAGGACTATGATTCCGATATTGAGTATTACAAACGTCATTGGAGATGTTAGCGCGGAGATTCTGCCGGCAAAGCGCTGTTTTCTGCTGAGTTCTTCGTTGTGTCCGGCAAATTTTTCACGCTCGGAATTCTCCATGCCGAACGCGCGTATCACTCTTGAGCCGGTCAGACTCTCCCGCGTGATTCCGGTGATCGAGTCGAGCTCCCCCTGAACCCTTTTGTAAGCGGGAACGGAGCCGAGAATCAGCCCGAACACTACCGCCGCTAAAACCGCTATTACGACGAGGAATATAAGCGCGGAGCTTTTGCTTATCGTGAACGCCATGATCATCGCGCCGAACACTACAAACGGAGAGCGGAGCAGCAGTCTGAGAGACAGATTCAGCCCGTTCTGCACCTGGTTGATGTCCCCCGTGAGGCGCGTAATCAGCGTGGGAACTCCGATTCGGTCGAGGTCGGAAAACGACAGCTCCTGCACGTGTGCGAACAGAGCGCGCCTAAGTTTTGTCGAGCAGCCGACCGACGCCTTTGCCGCGAAATACTGCGCCGTGATAGAGCACACGATTCCGATGACACCGAGCGCGATTAAAATAAAGAATTTTCCGGCAATATAGGATTTGTCGCCGTTTCTGATGCCGCAGTCGATAATATCCGCGACGACAAGAGGCACAAACAGCTCAAACATCGCCTCAAGAAGCTTGAACAGCGGCCCCATAACGGATTCGACAGCGTAAAATTTCAGGTATTTGACTAAATTTTTCAAACTTTTGCCCTCTGATTAATAATTCATGTATATTTGATTATTATATCATAAAAGCAGCCGCATATCAAGGTTTGGCAAAAAAATACTTGACAGGACAAGAGCGCGTGTGATATAATTAAAATCGGTATTGGGGTATCGTCAAGCGGTAAGACACAGCACTTTGACTGCTGCATTCACAGGTCCGAATCCTGTTACCCCAGTTTAACAAAAATACAGAAAATCGTGTATTCGGTGAAAGCACATCGGAATATGCGATTTTTTTGTATTTGTATAATTCGCTTCCGTCGGAGAAAACGTTTTTTTACTGTTCTTCTCTTTCTCTGTATGTGCGTTTCACCCGAAAAAAAGAACGTCAAAAGTCAAATAAAATACATTTCCGCGCGGGATAATTGTTTTTACCGTATTGTAATCTCCTCCGAAAAACGATATAATATAAGATGTAAAATCCTGTACGGAGGGTAAAATATGGATAAAATTATTGAAAGCATCAAAAACCGCGCCCCCGAATACGGAAGCATACCTTTCTGGAGCTGGAACGACAAGCTCGAGGAGGGTGAACTCCGCTCCCAGATTCGGAATATGAAAAAGCTCAACATGGGCGGCTTCTTCATGCACGCGCGCGGCGGTCTTGAGACGGAATATCTCTCGGACGACTGGTTCAACTGTGTGAATGTCTGCATAGACGAGGCAAAAAAGCTCGGCATGGAGGCGTGGTCGTACGATGAAAACGGATGGCCCAGCGGATTCGCCGGAGGAAAGCTCCTTGAAGACCCCGCCAACTTCGCTGTCTGCATCAGAAAAGAGTTCGT
Organism: Eubacteriales bacterium; assembly: GCA_051893885.1. Classification (GTDB taxonomy): domain Bacteria; phylum Bacillota; class Clostridia; order Oscillospirales; family CAG-272; genus UMGS1696. The sequence goes on along the minus strand of JBJFHS010000281.1, from coordinate 5,477 downwards.
CAGGGAATTCCCTGCGCCCGATAAAGACACCATCGCAGTTTACATAAAGAACGCGGACGGCACATTTACAATTGTAGACAAAGACTGCGGCGCCGACGAATATCTCCGTCTTTACAAGGGCTACGACTCGAGCTATGTCGACACTCTTGACGGAAATATCACCGACAAATTCATCGCCGCCACCCACGAGGAATACCTAAGACGAATTCCGAAGGAGGATGCCGGAACAAATATGCCCGGATTCTTCACCGACGAGCCGCAGTATTACCGCTGGGACAACCCGTACTCCAACACTCTCCCCGAGCAGTTCAGAAAGGCGTACGGATACGAGATCTTCCCGCTTCTTCCGGCAGTTTTCTTCGACTTTGAAGGCGCGGAAAAATTCCGTTACGACTATTACAAGCTGATGCACGAGCTGTTCATAAACAACTTCATCAAAAAGATTTACGACTGGTGCGACGAGCACGGAATGCAGATAACCGGTCACGCTGTCGAGGAATCCTCGCTCGGCGGACAGATGATGTGCTGCGGAGGAGTAATGCCCTTCTACGAATACGAGCACATCCCGGGAATCGACTACCTCGGCAGAGGAATAGCAGACGATATCGCACCGAAGCAGCTCGGCTCCGTATGTGAACAGCTCGGCAGAAAGAAAGCCCTCTCCGAAATGTTCGCCTGCTGCGGATGGGACGTCACCCCGACCGAGCTCAAGCGCATCGCCGACGTACAGTACGCTTCCGGCGTCAACCTGATGTGCAGCCACCTCTACCCGTATTCCGAGAGAGGTCAGAGAAAGCGCGACTACCCGAACCACTACTCCTTCCACAACCCGTGGCAGAGTCACCTCGCACAGCTGCACCACTACTACAACAATCTCGGCGCTGCTCTCTCCGAAGGAAAGGAATACGCCCCGATCCTTGTCATTCACCCCATCCACGGCGCGTACATGAAGTACAAGAAGAACACTGACAGCCTCCGCGAAATCGAAGGAAAGTTCTTTGAGCTCTCCCGCCTGCTCGGACACAATCAGGTTCCGTATCACTATGGCGACGAGCTCATCATGAAGGCTCATGCGTCGGTTGAAAACGGAAAAATCAAGGTCGGAAGATGCGAATACGAGGCGGTTGTGATCCCGTTCACATACACGCTCGACTCCTCCACCGCTGAGCTTCTCAAAAAGTTCATCGCGGAAGGCGGAAAAGTTTGGGGATTCGGTCATCCGGAATGCATAGACGGCGAAAAGTGCGACATGAGCTGGCTGAAGGACACCTGCACAAAGGAAGACATTTTCTCCTACCGCGACGCTGTGATCACTTCGGACGGAGAAGGAGTTCCCGAGCTGCGCAAGATGGTTCGCATCACCGACGAGGGAAAGATCCTCTACATCACGAATATAACCGACAAAAAGCTCAACGGAGTCAAAGTAACTCTCGATTCGACCTACATCACCGATAAAGGCGGCGTCGGCGAGCTTGACGTTGACAATCTTGAAGTAAAGAGCGTCTGCGGAGAAATCTCGGGCGACAGCATAACACTCACTCTCAATTTTGAGGAAGGGGAGAGCCACGTTATCGTTCCTTCGTCCATCCCGATGCAGAGCACAAACACACCTCTCTCCGAAATCCCGTCGATCAAGCTGCCCGAGGTAATGGAAATCGCCGAAAAGCCCGTCAACATGATAACCCTCGACACGGCTGCGCTGTCCAAAAACGGCGTTGACTTTGACGAACCGCTCCCGGTGATGGGAATCAAGGACAATCTGCTCCGCGAGAAATACAACGGCGACGTCTGGATGCGCTTCACGTTCGACGCGGGAGAGGACTACATCTCCTCGGCTAAAAACCTGCGCGTTGTTACAGAGCCGATGAACATTAAGGAAATCAGGGTAAACGGCACGGAAGTCAAGCCCATCGACGGTGAGTGGTGGTTCGACAAGAGCTTCGCCGTGACCGATATCCTGCCCTACACAAAGGCCGGACGCAACGAGATCGTGATAAAGCTCCACCACTGGCAGAGAGACTACGTTTATTACGTGCTCTACGGCGGCGTTTCCGAATCCCTGCGCAACTGCCTTGTGTTCGACTGCGAAATCGAGTGCATTTATCTGACCGGCGATTTCTGCGTAAAGTGCGACGGCGAATTCAAGGACGGCGAGCGCAGAAGCGTAATCTTTGACGGCGCGTTCTCGCTCGAAAAGCAGAGGGACGATGTAAAGATTTACGACATCGTAAGAGACGGATATCCCTTCTACGCCGGTCACTTCAAGGTGAAATTCGACTGCGACTACACCGCAGGAAAGCCCACTATGCTCCACCTCACCGGAAGATACGCCACCTGCGACGTCACGGTCAACGGAGAAAGTGCGGGATGCGCGATGTTCTCAGATTACGTTGAGCTGTCCGGCTTCCTCAAAGAGGGCAGAAACGAGATAGTCCTCGACATCTGCAACTCAAACCGCAACCTTATGGGACCGCACCACCGCCACGACCCCGAGCCGTACGGTCTTGGCCCGAACACGTTCTCCTTCGAGAATGAGTGGCACGGCCGCGAGTGCAGAGGATACGTGGAACGCTACGCATTTGTCCGCTACGGTCTTGATTCTTAAATATTCTTTTCAATCTGTCGCTGACATTCGTTAAATGAATAACAAAAACGGTTTTATCCGCTCGTCGTGCTGATGACTGCGGGCAAAACCGTTTTTTTGTTGTCTGATTGCAATCGGGCAAGAAAAAAAGCACTGCGGAATAATCTACAGTGCTTTATAAATCTGACCCGAGGGGGAATCGAACCCCCGTTACTGCCGTGAAAGGGCGGTGTCTTAACCGCTTGACCATCGGGCCTTAAAAAAGGATTTATCAATACAATGTGGTGACCCGAGGGGGAATCGAACCCCCGTTACTGCCGTGAAAGGGCGGTGTCTTAACCGCTTGACCATCGGGCCGACAGCACTGATAAATACCTTTTTTGATAGCGGAAGTTGGACTTGAACCCACGACCTACCGGGTATGAACCGGTTGCTCTAGCCAACTGAGCTATTCCGCCATTTTTATGTTTTTCGTTGTCCGAACCTCTCAGCTCGCTGCAACGATGATATTATATCACAGAGGATATCTTTTGTCAACACTTTTTTTCATTTTTTCCGATTTTTTTTACGCCGAATTTTCAGCCCATTCCATATCAGAATAAAGTCATTCAAACAGAGCCGAAAGGATTTCCAGAATGCGGAATTTCACGTTCCACTGCGCGCCGTCTGTGATAATCCTGTACTCCTCGGGAGTGAAGCCGGCCGCAATGTATTCATCCTCTCCCGAAACCGCAAAACCAGTGCACAACGTCGGAAAAAGAACGCACCACCAGTTGTGTCCCGCTCCGCTTCCTATCGTGATTTTCAGTGAGTTGTATTCTCCCGCGGGCATTACGGCATCCCCGTATTCGCGTCTGGGATAGCTTTCGCGCACTATCTCTGCCCTGACGCTGTAGCCGCAGCCGTTTTCCCTGACGCATTCCTCCGCTTCAAGCTCAATTTCGCCGAGCATTGACTCCACGGCAGAATACGCCTCGCCGAAAGTTCCGCAGTTTTCAAGCCTGTCCGACATGAGCACAAGAACGCGGTCACGAACCTTGAGCTTCAGCGCCTGATCCTCCTCCGAATCAGATTCAGCGAGCACGTGAAGCCGCAAAACGTCATCGTAAATACGGCATTCTTCTCTGTTCGGGAAAACCGACACGACGGTGCAGGCGATGAGAAACGACGCGCAGACTGCTGCCAGATACTTCATAAAAAACCTCCACTGAAATAACACATTCTAACTGATTACCGTATTATTTGCCGCGGAGGTCTGTTTTATACACTTTTTATATTATTTTTTCAGGAATTCAATGAATCTCACCCAGTCGTGGCGGGAGAGCCAGTGCTTGCCGGGGCGGAGGTGGTAGCCTATATCACCGTCGGCAAAGCGGTCCCATTCCTTCGGCAGCGCGTCGGGGTGAACAAATCCGCGTTTCCCGAACAGCTCCCATGCGGGTGAGGCGGCGGCACAGGCGAGGTACTGCGATACCGGGTCAGCCCACTGGTCAAGTCCGGCGGAGGAGACGTAAAGCTTTCTCGGCGCGCACGCTGCAAGGAGAAAATGCTGGTCAAACGGAGCTTTTTCGGATTCCTCAACCGATTTTGAAATCTCCTGCATATTTTCGCAGAACCAATAGCTGAAAACCGTCGCTATCCGAGGGAACGTCTCGCCGACCTTGCCCCTTGTTATCGCGTCACCTGAGCAGCCTGCTTCGTTCGAGAAAATGTGAGTGAATCTCTCGTCGTTCGCGCCTGCCCACAGAGCTGTTTTGCCGAGACGCGAGTGACCTATCACGCCGACCCTCGTTTTGTCCACATAATCGAGAGTCAGGAGATAGTCGAGCACGCGCGATGCCGCAAACGCCCACATTCCGATTTTGCCGGGGTCGTCCGGTTTGCGCTTTCCATCCTTGAAGTAGTGCGAGTCCATCAGGTTTGCAAATCCGTCGTTCTCATCAAGCGAGACGTCGTTCATCACCATTTCGGCCACTATGACGTCGCTGTCCAGGACCTCCTCAATCGGGTAATAATAACTGTTTCCGAATGAGATGTACACAAACGCGGCTTTTTTGTTTTCCCCTGACGCGCCAACGGGAGTGACAGTGGTTATCGGAAAAGTAAAGCTCTCGCCGTCGGGGGTTGGAAAAGTAATCTCAACGCGTCTCTCGATTGCTTTTCCCGCGCAGAAGTCTCCGGAATATTTCTCGACAAACGTAGTTTCCCCGATTTTTTCCGGTATCCTGCCGTATTCGTACTTCGCGAGGAGTTCGATCAGCTCGGCACGGCGAAGGTCAAAATTATCGCGCGTGACAGGAGCTCCGCCGTTCATCTCAAGCAGTTCGGGAAGTTTTCTTTCGTTCAGAAGTTCGCTTATCATGTCTTACACTCGCCTTTCTATAAATTTTACGTGATTCGATGGGATGCGGGGGGGAGAACGGACGCTTCTTGTACACCCCCCATCGAACTCACGTTATTTTATGTACAGATTCTTTGCTATCGTCACCGGGAAGACCTCTGCCGCACCGCCGAAGTATAGGTTTCGCTCGGCTGAGGCGATTGTGGCTCCGGTTGTTAGAATATCGTCAAAAAGGATGTATTTGCCGCCTTTTACTACGTTTTCGCGGATGAGAATCAGGGTTTTGTCGGCGTTTTTCACTCTGGTTTCAGAGCTGAGCTGCTTTTGTTCCGCGCCGCCTTCTCTTTTCAGAGTCTCAGCCCACGCGATTCCGAGCCTTTCAGAGACGCGCTTCACTATCTCCCCGCACTGATCATATCCGATGTCGATTAGCTTCGCAGTCGAGCGCGGCGGGTATGTCAGAATCCAGTCCGAAATATCCTCGCCGGCGGAGATGTACAGCCGTTTGATCGCGTCGGCAACAATTTCCGCAAAAAAATCGAACAGAACACC
>JBJFHS010000280.1:0-8623 GCA_051893885.1 Eubacteriales bacterium | reverse complement strand
TCAGTTCCTGCTCGGCAGCTTTTCCTCGGTTTCGTTTGTCTACCAGCATTTTAAAAATATGCTCACGCAGATTCCGTCGAAAAAACAGCTGCTGCCTCTCTCGGACGATATTACAAATGGCGGCACAACTGATGTTGTCGGCGGAGACGGAATTCTGTACATTCCCGACAAGGAAACGGTGATGAAAAACGCCTGCCTCACCTGCGTGGACTCGTCGATATACTCTACAATTCTCGAAGCTGCTACGGGAGCACAGGCAGCCACACTTATGGCAATGCGCGAGGCATCCGACAATGCAAAGGAGTCAATCGCCGCGCTCGAGCTTGAGATAAGCCGAAAACGCCAGAGCGAAGTGACCTCCAGCGTGATCGAGACCTACTCTCCGGAAGAAGAACAGAACAACTAATTTTATTAAGAATACGGTATAAAAATGTCAAAAGGAAGCAAAGGAATTATTACCAGAATCACGGGACCGGTCGTGGATATCCGCTTTGAAGGGCTCAACCTGCCGGATATTTTTCACGCGGTCGAGATAATTCACGGCGAAAATATATTCACTACCGAAGTCCTGCAGCATCTCGGCAACGGTGAGGTTCGCTGTATTTCTATGGAGCCGACTGACGGTATGTCGCGCGGAATGACAGCTGTAGACACCGGACGCCCGATATCGGTTCCCGTGGGTGAGGAGACACTCGGACGCATGATCAACGTGCTCGGCGACCCGATAGACCGCGCGGGAGAGATAAAAGCACACGATTATTGGCCGATACACCACTCCGCACCGCCTTTCACCGATATCATCACAGCCGACGAAATACTTGAAACGGGCATCAAGGTCATCGACCTCATGACACCGTACGCAAGAGGCGGAAAAATCGGTCTGTTCGGCGGCGCGGGAGTCGGAAAAACCGTACTTATAATGGAGCTTATCCGCAACATCGCCTTCGAGCACGACGGATATTCCGTTTTCGCGGGTGTCGGTGAGAGATCGCGCGAGGGAAACGACCTGTGGAACGAGATGAAGCAGTCGGGAGTTATAAACAAAACCGCGCTTGTCTTTGGTCAGATGAACGAAACCGCCGGCGCGAGACTCAGAGTCCCCCTCGCAGGTCTGACAATTGCAGAATATTTCCGCGAATACTCGCACAAGGACGTTCTCCTCTTTATCGACAACATCTTCCGTTTCTCTCAGGCTGGCTCTGAGGTGTCGGCGCTTCTCGGTCGTATGCCGTCAGCCGTAGGATACCAGCCCACGCTCGCCTCGGAAATGGGAAAACTGCAGGAGCGGATCGTATCCACCAAAAACGGCTCGATAACCTCGGTTCAGGCGATTTACGTCCCTGCCGACGACCTCACCGACCCCGCACCCGCAACGGCATTCTCGCACCTCGACGCGACGACCGTCCTCTCGAGAAACATAGTCGAGCTGGGCATATACCCCGCCGTTGCGCCTCTTGAATCCGGCTCACGTATGCTGTCCCCCGATATTGTCGGAGACCGGCACTACAAAACCGCGAAGGAGGTCACAAGCATTCTGCAGCGGTACAACGAGCTTCAGGATATTATAGCGCTGCTCGGAATGGATGAGCTATCGCCGGAGGACAAAATGACGGTTAAGAGGGCGAGAAAAGTGCAGAGGTTCATGTCCCAGCCGTTCCACGTTGCGGAGGGATTCACCGGAATCAAGGGCGCGTATGTCCCGATTGAGAAGACCATCGAGGGCTTTGAGGCAATCCTCGGCGGAGACTGTGACGATATCCCCGAGCAAAAATTCATGATGATGGGCTCGATTGACGACGTTTTCGCCGCGTGGAGGAGCGACAGGGTATGAGTGGGGACAAGCTCATAAAGGTGAAAATCGTAACTCCGGCGGGCGGTGAATGCGAGTTCGAGTGCGAATCGGTCAGAATGAAGGCACAGGACAACGCCAAAGGAGCCGGCGGTGGTGACTTCGGAGTGAGGTACGGTCACGCTGACGCACTTGCCGCGCTTGAGAAGGGGGAAATCCTCGCCTTCAGTGCCGGAAAGCTGACAAAAAAGTTAGAGGTAAACGGCGGTTTTGCCAAAATCATGCGGGACTCTGTCACTGTGATGACTGACTCCTACGAAATAAAAGAATAAAAAATCCGAGCTGTCTCAAAAATCAAGGCAGTTCGGATTTTTTTATGTGAGATGTGAGGAATTTCTGTAATTTATGCTTTTTTCTTTATGATAAAGGTCTTGATTACAAACAGTGTTGCGATGAGGAGCACGATTGCGATGGGAAGCGCGATGTACCAGCTCTGCACGAACGATGCGATAACGAAGCTTACGAACGAAACCGCTGCTACTGTGAGAGAATACGGCAGCTGAGTCTGAACGTGGTTGATGTGGTCGCATCTCGCACCGGCGGAGGACATGATCGTGGTATCTGAAATGGGGGAGCAGTGGTCACCGCAGACAGCTCCGGCGAGGCAGGCAGACATACCGATGTACATAAGCTCGGAATCCGCTGTGAATATGCTTGTGACTATCGGAATCAGGATGCCGAACGTACCCCACGATGTACCTGTGGAGAAGGAGATGAAGCAGGCGACGAGGAAAATGACGGCGGGAAGGAAGTTTGCAAGTCCCGCTGCCGAGCCTGTCATGAAATCCCTGACAAATTCGGAGGAGCCGAGCGCGGTGGTCATGTTCTTGAGGGAGCCCGCCATTGTGAGGATGAGGATTGCGGGAACCATGGCCTTGAATCCCTCGGGAATGCACGCCATAGCTTCCTTGAATGTGATAAGGCGGCGGGCAATCAGGTAGATTATTGTAACTACAAGCGTAATTACACCGCCCCACGGGAGACCTACGGTTGCGTCTGTTCCGCCGAAAGCATCGACAAATGTCTCTCCGGCAAAGAATCCGCCGACGTAAATAAGACCGATTATGCAGACGATGATGAGAACGGCAATCGGGATAATCAGGTCGAATACCTTACCCTTTGCGTTTTCAACCAGACCGGATTCATCCTTGTGCTCCGTGCCGGAAGTGAAAAGGTCGCCTTTTTCCACAGCGTTCTTTTCGTGAATTGCCATCGGGCCGTAGTCGAGCTTCATAAAGGTTGTGGCGATGATGAACACGAGAGTGAGGAGCGAGTAGAAGTTATACGGAATTGCGCGGACAAACAGCTCGAATCCCGAGTAGCCGGTTCCCTGAGCGTAGTCCGAAACTGCAGCCGCCCAGGATGAAATAGGAGCTATCATACAGATAGGAGCGGCGGTGGCGTCGATTATGTATGCGAGCTTTGCGCGGGAGACCTTGTGGGAATCCGTGACGGGCTGCATAACGGAGCCGACGGTGAGACAGTTGAAGTAGTCGTCGATGAAAATCAGCACGCCGAGGGCAAAGGTAGCCATAATTGCGCCGGCCTTGGTTTTGATATGGGTTTTCGCCCACTTTCCGAATGCTGCGGAGGCACCTGTTTTGTTGATTAAAGCGACAAGAACACCGAGAATCACAAGGAAAATGAAAATTCCAGCGCTTCCTTCAACGGATGCGATAAAACCGACGTTGATTACGTTGTCAACTGTTCCCGCGATGGAAAATTCGGCTGACATGAGCGCACCGGCTAAAATACCGATGAACAGGGATGAATAAACTTCTTTGGTGATAAGTGCGAGCACGATTGCGATAACCGGCGGAAGCAGAGACAGCGCGGTTCCGTATGCAAAGGATACACTTTCCGCAGCGTCAGCCTCTCCTTCGGCAAAAACGTTGATGCCCATTGTCACCGCCATTATCAGGAGCAGTACAGCGAACGCCGCAATGGTCCGTATGCCCGGTCGGTTGAAATGCTTTCTCATAAGACTGCCTTTCATATAATGAAAATTAATTAATAAATAAAAACAGACGCACGGGAGACATCCGTACGCCTTGGCATAAATTCAAAACGACGCAGCTCTCCACTGAAGTGTGAACACACTTTATAAATGTGACAGTCCGAATCATATTCTGATACGGCCCAGACCGGTTTTGGGATACCGTCTTCGGCGAACACGCCTTGCAGCAGCTCTGTAAATAAATACAAAACCGCACTCAGCCAAATCCATCCCGGGGATTCACGATGATTACACAAAAATCATGGCTTATGCTAATCGGGTTCGCGCCTCTGCTTTTATTGATTTGTTTAATATGATATCACAAAGCTACACAAATTGCAACAGCTTATTCACAGAAAATCTGTAAAAAATTCACTTCGCTTATTTGTGCGTTTTGTCGCAATTACACTGAAAACAGGGTCAATGGTCGCTTTCTTCAATCATTGCTATGAGTTCCTCGGGGGTCTTTTCGTTTGAGACGTGCATCCTTTTCACCGCATATAGCGACTGACCGAGGCCGCGGACAAGCTCCTGCACTCCCCAGTCGGTTGAAAAGGTCACGGTAAATCCCTCCTCGACAGCTATTCTCGCGGCGTTGTCGGTGATTTTTCCCTTCGGATACGACAGCGCGATGACTTCATAACCTACTGCACTCTCGAGGAACGATTTTGACCGGCTCAGATCCTCTCTTACAGCGGCGATATAGTCCTCCTCGCTCTCACCCGGAAGCGGAGTTACATCAAATCTCGCCCCTGACGTGTCTGAATCGTAGTTTTCCGAGCGGTGCATATCGTAGGTGTGGCTCTGGATTGAAATGACGCCGGACGACACCATCTCGCGCGCCTCATCCTCGCCGAAGTGCGGATTTATCGCGATATCCGTGTCCCTGTACGTGTCGAATCCGAAGCTCGAGCCGACCGCAAAAATCGTGGCCTTCATGCCGAGCTCCCTCAGAATCGGATAGGCGTATTCGTAGTTGCTGTAATATCCGTCGTCAAAGGTTATCAGCACCGGCTTATCGGGGAGGCTTCCGCCGCTATAGACGTAATCGACCATATCCTCGGTCGTGATAGCGGTGTATCCGGCTTCGGTGAGAGCTGTCATCTGACTGCGGAAGGTTTCGGGAGTCACGGTCATATCGTTATCCGCTTCCTCGGCGATGTGGTGGTACATCAGAACCGGGACTCTCTTTGTGTATTCGACCTCATCAAGCGGCTGTGCGGAATACGCGGCAAAATATTCCTCCGCGTTTTCGGCAGTCACAAGGAAACCGAAGTCGTCCGGAACATATACGCTCTCGTCGCCGAAGATTACTGCCGCCGCCATATGCCCCACGTTGTTTCTGAAGTGCGTGCGGTCGTAGAAATATCTCGGCTCAAAGCTGACCGACGAATACGAAAAATCCCAGAAATCCACGACTTCGGCGAGACGTTTGTAAAATCCGCACACCGAGTCGATGCAGAAGTTGTTCATATATTCGTAATAAACCGGAGCCGCGGCCACAATCAGGTTCACGCCGTTATCATCGCACATTCGGACGATGTTCTCCATGCTCGCAATGCAGTCCTCGACCGCGGGCAGAAGATATGTCCCGTGCGGGTAGTCAAGGAATTCGGGATAAGCCTTGTAGTAGTTCTCGAGGTCGGAAATCGGTTCTATGTCGCGCCGCCTCTTGTCGTAAGCACCGGTTTTCTCGTCGAAGATGTCAAAATACTGCGAGAGCCACGTGTTGTCGCCGAGAGCCTTTATTTTCGCGATTCCGTACGACGGTGTGGCAAAGAGAAAGCGCGAATAAAACTCCACCGGGTCGCTTCCGTCAACTCTCGGCATCATTGAGTGCGTGTATTTGTTCGGTTCGTCGTTGTAAAATGCGCCGTTGTCGATATACACGTTCACAACGAGATTTTTGACCGTGTAGTTCTCAAGCATATATCCGACCATCTGCTCCACGTCGAGCATATCCGCGCCGTACATTATCATGTTGTAGAAGTTCGCGCCGAGATATCTGTTGAAATCCTCGACAGGGAACGACGAGGTTGAGGAACAGCCGATTATATACGAGTCGTATTCGGAGAAGTTCTCGTCGAGATACGATATTTTTGCCGTTCTCGGGTTGTTCGTGATGTCATAGCCGTACCAGTTCATTATTCTGTCTCCGAAAACGCCGAACGGGTCGGTTATATAGTTGAACGCCCCGAGGAGACCGAAAACGCAGAGCACGGTACAGAAAAACATTATCAGCCATTTTTTTGAATTCATGTTGATCCTTAATACTGTTTATAAATAAATTCAGAGGAAATATACTCCCCGCGCATAATTCCGAAGAAAAGAATGACCAGCACCATCGCGAGAGTGAAGGCAAACTGAATCGCGCCGTGCTTCTGATTGAGCCAGGCAGTAAACGGACCGCGCTTTTCCTCGAAATATTCGACGGCGAGCATTGCGGCAGTTGAGACGAAAATCACAATCAGGTCGGAGGACGCAAGCCCCATTTCAAGCACCGTGCCGTTGAACAAATCTGAAGCGTGGAACTGCATCGGATTGAGAGTGTGCAGAATCAGCCATGCTGCGCTTATAAGGCGGGGTGAGCGTGTGATATATCTGCCGGCAAACACAATCAGCCACGTTCTGACCATGCTGATTACACGCCAGTAACGCGAGTCGGAGTCGATTTTCAGCTTTTTCTTCGCGTTTGAGTAGACACCGGCGAGAAGTACTGACGAGGTTATTATGACACCGTTGTAGAATCCGTATGCGATATAACGGAAGTTCGCGCCGTGCCAGATTCCGATAATCAGATAAATGATGAACGTCGCGAGGGTTGTGGGAAGGATTTTGCCGAATTTTCCGCCGATCTTGCTCCTCGACCACTTTCCGAGCCTGCCGAACGGTTTTGAAAGCGAAAGCGGATAGAAAACGTAGTCCCGCATCCAGCCGCCGAGTGTGATGTGCCATCTTCTCCAGTAATCCGAAAGCGAGGTCGCAAATATCGGACGCCTGAAGTTTTCCTCCAATGTCACGCCGAACAGCTTTGCCGCGCCGATTGTGATGTCAATTCCGCCGGAGAAGTCGCAGTACAAGTCAATGCAGTACATCAGAACCGAAAACGCCGCAATCGAGCCGCTGTAGCTGAAATATGAGGCGAAAAACGTGTTCACGAGCACGGCAGCGCGGTCGGCAATTACCATTTTTTTGAAATAACCCCACATTATGCGCTGAATTCCGCCTCTGAGGTTGTCGCAGTCAAGTCTGTTAGGTGCCGTCAGCTGTCCGCCGAGCAAATCAAAGCGCGAGATAGGCCCCTGAATCATCTGCGGAAAGAACGAGACGAACAGGGCGAATTTGAAGAAGTTGTGCTCAGATTTATATTTTCCGCGGTAGCAGTCGATTACATAGCCGACGGACTGGAAAATGAAGAACGAAACTCCGAGCGGCACGAGCAATTTCGGCACGGTGACATCGAAATCCATCCCGAGCTTGCCGAACAGCGAAAAGACAAGACCGGCCGTGAATCCGAGATATTTCAGAACAAACAGCATCCCGAAAGCTATAATGCAGACCGCGGCGACAACGAGCTTTTTCCGCTTTGTGACGCCGTCGAGCTTTTCCTTCTCCCCCTTCGGTATGGCGGCGCGTATTTCGTTCAGCTTCTCAAGGATGCGTCCGGCAAAGTAGGTCAGCGCGGTGACGAAAATCAGGTATCCGACAGTCTTATATCCGCCGCCCCAGAGATAGAAAACATAGCTCGCCGCGAGAAGTGCGCACCATCTCAGCTTCATCGGAAGGAGGTAATACGCAATTACAGCAGCGGCGAGGAAGATTACAAATGAAACAGATATAAAATTCATCAGTTTTTCTTGGATTCAATCAGCTCAAGAATAGCGTCCGCCGAGTTGAAGTTTTCGGGGAGCAGGTCGTCAACGTTGATTTCAACATCGAATTCCGCCATGATTTCGGTGACGATTGCCACTATGTCGAGGGATTCGATAAGTCCGTCGTCGATAAGGCTCGTCTCTTTTTCAAAATCCACGTCGGGAACTATATCGCAAAGAATCGCGAGGAGCTTTTTTTTGTTTTCGTTATTCATTTTTATTTTCCTTTCAATATTATATAAACAGGGAATTTTGCGTTAATATATCAGAACGGAGGAGCGCATTCCGTCCTTTTCATATCCGTTTTTTTCGTAGACCTTTTCGGCGGGAGCATACCCATCCCTCACCCAGACGACGCTTTTTTTGTTGTCGAGCAGCGAGTCATACGCCCGAACCAACTCCCCTCCGACTCCGCAGCCGCGGGATTTTTCCGTGACGCAGAGGTGGCGAAGCTCATATCCGGTTCTGGTTTTGTCATAGTGAAGAAGTCCGCCGCGGCTGTGGAGAAGTATCCGGCCTTCGTTTACAGCAAGATGCAGCTCGTTTTCGTCGGGCAGGCATCCGGTCAGCGGAGAAAAGCAGCCGAGAAGCAATTCCCGCGCAAAATCAAAGTCGTTTTCATCCGCGGCTCTGACGTTTTCGGAGAATGTTGGGACATCGCAGTCTTCCGGCGTCCTTTTCATTCTATTCCTGTAAAACTCGCGTCTGAATCCGGCAGAAACAAGGGCTTCGTCAGCTTTTTTCAGGTTTTCGTCCCTTTCACGGAATGCGGTCTCGGTCACGACAGGTTCGGGAAGCTGCGGCATGGCAAATTCATCCCCGATTTTCATGCAGTAGTAAAGGGCGAAATGGGTGTTTTTGGCGCGCAGGATAAAAAGCGAGTCTCCGGCTTCAAAAAAATACATT
>JBJFHS010000279.1:0-8628 GCA_051893885.1 Eubacteriales bacterium | reverse complement strand
AATGATAACCACTTCTGAAGTTCTTGCCAAGCTTCTTACAAGAAGCGTCCGCGTCTCCCCCGTTCTCCCCAATCAGCCATTCCAGCAGTTTTCTATTTCTTCGCGGACTATTTCAACTGCGCGGCGCGGTTTTTCGAGGTTGCCGTTCAGGCGGTATACATCGCGGAAAGTTATTTCGAGTTTGCATCCTTCCGCCGCCCTGAGCGTTTTTCTGATGTGCTCGCGGAAGCCGGATTCGTCAAGTTCATAGTCAGTGCCGCCGACAAAGAGGGGTGAGGGCTTGCGCTGATAAATGACATTCGTGCCGCGGAGCTGTTCTCCCATGTACTCCTCGTCGCACCACGGTGATATCGAAATTTTGCGGAGGTTCTCAAACTTTGAGAGCGAATCCTCCCAGAATGAGTGTACCGGTTCGCAGCAGCCGTATGAAAGGCGTCCGAATTTTTCCGACATACGCTTATAGAACGGGTAGAAGAACGTGTTGAACATCGACGGGGACACGCCCACCGTTTCCTGCGAGTCCATGTAAATCCAGATGTCGCTGAGCTTTATGTCTTCCGGCGTCGATTTCAGCTCGTCCGAGAACGCAAAGGAGCCCTGTCCCAGCCAGTTGTTTCCGCAGCACGGGAGAAGCATCTTACGCCGCTCAAGCTCGGTCACGTATTTCAGGTAGTCGTTTGTCAGCCTGTCCATAAGCTCGAGGAAGTTGTCGGGGTTGTCGTACATCTCGGTGAACATATTCTCCATCGTCATAAGATGCACAAGGTTGTTCGTCGGACATATGCCTATCGAGCCCATTCCGCCCTTTATCTCGAGAATATCCCCCAGAATGTCGCCGTAATACTCAAACGAACGCCTGAAGCTCTCCTCGTCAAACCCCATCGTCGAGGGCTTTATGCCGTCAAGTGAATCAAGGCTTTTTATGACGGGGTTGATGTGGAAGCCCACTCCCTCTGTACGCGTGCAGTCCGGATTCAGGTCAAACAGCTTGAACCACGAGCCGTAGCCAACGTAAAAATCCGGAGTGACAACGCGGTCATCCCCTACCATTACGTAGTTCTGCATTGATTCGCCGAGCTGCCATTCTATATTTCTCGCGTCGCCCGAGGTGCACCGGCATTCGTATTTGAAGCCCTTGTCGCCGACCGTACCCATTTCAAAGTGAATCATCGGGCGCGTTCCGTGCAGGTCGTTGTGAGCCGCCCATTCCTTTGCGAGGTTCTGCATATGCGGAGTGTTGGCTATCTCCAGCTTGCGCTTCGCCATGTCGCGTATAAATTCTCTTTCTTTTGCTTCCATTATATTTCCCTCATTTTTTTATTTACAGCCTTATCATTTTGTCTGCCACCAACATCCAAAATCAGCCCTCAACCTCTGACATTGCAATTTCCGCCCAGCGCTCAAGTCTCTCGGGCTGATATCGGACAGTGCTTATATCCTTCAGAATCAGCTCAAGACCCACGCCGTTTTTCTTTGCGGCATCGACGGTTCTGCGGATGTCGTCGCGGACACGCTTTTCGTCGAACACATCCTCGGCGAGGAATGCGGGGCTCGGCTTGTTTGACATGATGTATTTCTTCGGCAGCTTTTCGGCAAATGCTTCCCTGTTGCTCCACGGACTGCATGAAATTTTGCGGATGTTCGGCATTCTGTCGACGATATCGAGCCTGTCGTCAAGTCTGTCGCAGCAGCCGTAGTAGATTGCGCCGAAGTACTTGAAAATCTCCTGCATATACGGCACCTCAAATTCCGCGGTGATGGCCGGTGAGACAGCGGAAAACAGCTGCGCCAGTCCGAATGCCCATGTGTCGTGCGACGTGGGTGCGTCAGGGTTTACATTTGTTCCGGGCAGATCGTCCGAGAAATTGTATGAGCAGTGTACTACATTTGTGTTGATGTCGAAAACGCCCAGTTTGTTTGCCTGTTCTATCTGGCTGATAACCGCGTCCGTCACATGGCGCATGACCACGTGGATGAATTCCGGCCTGTCCATCAGCTCCATGTAGCAGTTTTCCACGCCCATCCACTGAGACAGCCAGTCCCAGATGCCGAGGTGCATTATCCATCCCTGCATCTTCACTGGAGCTATTCCGTCAAACACGTCTGCCATGCTTTCATAGATATCCTTTTCGGCTTCTCTGTCCAGTGAAATCCGAGGAACTTTAATCTTCTGTATATCTTCGTAGTCGCTTATCTGATTGTGGAAATACTGACCGACGACACCGTTTGATGGGTCTGTGACTGAGGTGTCGCGCTCCACTCCGATTCCGAATCCTGTGTTCTGTATGGGGCGCGGGATAAGGATATAGGGATTGAGAACCATGTCGACCGGAAAATGCTTCCAGCAATAGAGCTGATGTCTCAGATTCCATTCAATATTCCGGCAGAATGGGTCGCTTGATAGACAATTGTAATCGCCGTCGCCGTTCAGCTCGTTTATCGGAAGCTGGTCGATAACAACCATGGGGCGCTCCATCTCGCGTCGGTTCAGCTTCTTCCAGAGCCGGATCTTTTCCTGCTGAATCGGAAGCGCCGCGTACTCCATATACTGCGCACCGAGCTCACGGAGTATTTTTTTATCGTTAGCTGATATATTCATAGCTGCTGCCCTTTCGTTTTTCCTATTTCGTCAGATGTCCGATAGCGGATTCCGTATTTCATCCCTTATAGTGGCGGTACTTTTCAGCCGCATCGAGAACAGCCGCCATGTTTTCAAGCGGATCGCCGTGGTCAAACTCAATGCTGAGGCCGAGCGCGCCCTCCGGCAGATAGAGCGATTCAACGCATTCGGCAACGTGGTCGAACAGCTGGGAACGTGTGGCAAACGGGAAGAGCTGGCGGTCGAGGTCGAGGTTTATCGGAATGATGCGCTCCTTGCGGCAGACGCGGACGAGGTTGTCAATGCCGTTTGCGCGGAACTGCGGGTTGATCATGTCCACGCCGCACTCAACAAGGTCGGGCATGATTTCGTAAATACAGCCGTCGGTGTGCATATAGATGAGCTGTGAGGGCTTGTACGCTTTAATCATGCCGTACATCTTGCGGTAGCAGGGTCCGAGGTATTTGCGCCATTTCTCCGCGCCGATTGCAAGACCGCTCTGCATACCGAGGTCATCGCCGAAGTATATAATGTCGCCCATTCGGGGAAGAACCGCCGCAATCTGGTAAATATTGTATTCAAGCACCTTGTCGATGAGGATTCTGAGCGGTTCTTCTTCCTCGGCAAAGAGACACATGGTGTTTTCAAAGCCGTACAGATCCATCAGACGCAGGTACATATATCCGTGCGGCAGAGAACCGTTTCTGTTTTCCGGAATTTTCAGATTATAAATATCTTCTTCCGTCTGAAGCGGGTGTTTTGTTACGATTGCCTGTATTCCGTCAATACTGCTCTCCCATAGGCAGCCCCATTCGTCGTATGTCGAGCCCTTGCGGTACTGCGGAACCAGATTTTCGCGGATTTTTGAGAGGTCGACCTTCATTCCGTTGAAAAACTGCGGATACTGATCCACCAGACGCTGTAATTCATCGCCGTATTTTATCCACGCCGCGGGAAGGATTCCGATTGATACGGGGATTGTATCCGGATGCTCGAGACGGATTGCTTCAACTAAACCTGACATGATTTTCCCCCTGAAATGTGATGTGATTTTTTATGTGAATTTTCGATTTCTTGACAAAGGAATCTGTAATTGATATAATAATATCATACGGATTGAGCTCTGTCGTTCATAAATGTTTCAGGGCACTATTATATACATAGAGGTCAGTATGTCAAACTCCAGAATCGAAATAAAGGAATACGATCTGAAATATCTGAATCTGGGTATTGAATTCTTCGGATTTTATGACAACAAATCCCCGACTTCCGCACTAAAAAAGCACGACCACGGCAGCTGTTTTGAAATCTGTTATCTTGACAGCGGAATGCAGCCGTATTATATCCACAATCCCGACAACGAAGAAAGCACGGATATGTACAGACTTTACGGCGGAGAGGTCTTCACAACCTACCCCCACGAAGTTCACTCCACGGGTTCATTCCGGGAGCTGCGGGGCCGACTTTACTGGATAATGCTCGACAGCCAGTGCAAAACCCTGCTCGGTCATTCTCCAGAGCGTTCACAGATGCTTCAGGATGCGCTGCGCAGTCTGAACAACCACATTCTGAAGGTTCCCCAGTCGGTTGCGGCAAGGCTGATGGAGGCATTCGACCTCATGATGATAATGAACGAGGAGCGCATTTTCCGGGCCTGTGAGCTGCTTACGCTGTTTATTTTTGAGCTTGCCGACTGCAATAAGAATCTGAACAGCGAAAAAAAGCTGTGCAACACTGTTTCATCAAAATGCATCGAAGCCATTTCCTATATCCAGAACCATCTTCTCAGCCCGGATCTGAATGTGAACATGGTAGTGGAGCATCTGAACTATTCCCGCTCCTATGCGATGAGGAGCTTCAAGAAGGAGATAGGCCTGCCGATCCACGAGTACATTCTCCGCAGCAAAGTCGACTACGCCTGCGAGCTTCTGACAATGCATTCGATCACCGAAACCGCGCTGCTTCTGAACTTCTCCTCCTCACAGCATTTTTCAAAAATATTCAAGGAATTCACGGGTATGACGCCGACCGATTATACGAAGTCGCTTGCGCCAGAGCAGTAAATTTTATTTTTTGATTACCGCCTGCACATAACCTATGTGTTCAAAGGCTGTAAGGTCCGCTCCGTGTCCTGCAAAATACTGTGCCTGAATGTCCTGTGGGGTCAGCAATTCGTAAATCAGAAAATTGTGCTTTTCCAAAAGTTTTTCAAGTCCGGCATAGCTGAAACAGGATTTCATAGGCTCACCGCCCGCACCTGCCATGGCAATCATGTTTTGCACCCGCTTGATTTCGGAAGAAAACAGGTTTTCGTCGGCGTAATCAAAAAGCAGCGTACTGCCGTCCGATGATAATTCCGCAGCGCTGTCAAGCATTGACTCGATCTGCTCTGCAGTCAAATAATAGCTGACGCCGAGCCACGAGAAAAACGTCTTTTTTGAGGGGTCAAAGCCCGCGTCAAGCAGTTTTTCTTTCAGATTATCCTTTGAAAAATCGACAGCCGCATAATGCAGATTATCGGGAATTTCCAGATTTGCGCGTTTTATGCGTTCCGTTTTGTCCGATTGAGTGAGCGGATGGTCAACCTCAAAAACGTTGTATTTTGCCATAAAATCCGGCTCGCGAAAGGCAAACGTATCCATTCCCGCACCGAGAATTACATACTGCCGCGTTCCCGTTCTCACAGCAGTTTTTAAGCTGTCCTCACAGAATCTCGAACGGGCGACAGGTGTCGGTGCAATCTGCGTGTTCACTAAATAACGCAGGGCTTCTCTGTCGTCCGCAAATGTGCCTTTTTTCTCCGGTGCAAAAAAATCAATTCCGCCGAGGATATATTTTCCCACTGCCGAATATTCTTCATCCGTCATAAGCTCCCTTGCTACAGTGTCGGAGAAAATGGGATTCTGTTCATTTTCCGTGTGAAATGCCCTTCCGAAAGCGGACATCAAAGCGGTTATACTTGTCTTGTCGTTCATAAAAACTCCTTTCGCATTACAGCATCATTTCAATATTGAATTTATAATCTGCTGAAAACCGTATTCCAGAAAGTCACTTTCCGAAACCGAAAACTGTTTGCAGATAAAATCGCCTTTGGTTTGTGTAAGCTCAATCAGGGAACTAATACCCGACCACAGGATATACACCGACATCGCAGGCACTACATCCTGACGAACGACGCCGTCTTCTTTTCCCTTTTCGATAAAGCCCGCAAGAAGCTCATTTATCTCTGTTCCCAATGCCAGAATGTGCCTTACGGTATCGGAGATATTGTCAGAGTCCAAATCCGCAGCCTTCGCTTTATTTACATTATTCAAGGAGTGCGGGCACTCGGTCTGATACTTTTTCACAGCCATGCAGACGGCCATGTATTTGGAAATAAAATCACCGTCGGGCTGTAATGCGTTTTCTATATCACTTTTCAGTGAAATCAGGCCTTTTTCAACTATATGGTGCAGAATATCGTCCTTGCTTTCATAGTAGGCGTAAACAGTGCGGCGGCTGTACCCGGATGCCTTTGATATATCGTCGATTGTAGTCTGCTCAAAACCCTTTTCGGAAAAAAGTTCTTCGGCAGCTTTCATTATCGTCTCTCTGTGAAGTGAAGCAACGGCTTCTTTTTTGTTTTCCCTTCCCATATGTATACTCCAGTTATATATAGTATACTGTCAGTATACCGCATTGGGAGAATAAAGTCAATGTATTATCCCTTTTGTTTACAAACAAGTCATTATTTTGATTTGCATTCATATCCGTGGTGTTTCTCCGATATAATTTAATACCGCATCCGAATTTCAAATAACGCTGACTTGGATTCGGAAAAAAATAAATATTATAAGGAGAAACAGCATGAAAAAAGCACTCATCGGCACTCTGCTTAGCGTCGCAATTGTCATTTGTGCAGTCCCTGCATTGGCAGCCGACAAGCCTTTTACGCAGTTCATTCCGGCGGAAAGCGTGGAACTGGACGGATACTCAATTGAAATTGCAGATGACGTCGAAGGAACTATTGACGGTAAAGCCATCACCTGCATAATCAAGGGAGAAGACGCATACAGCGACGGCTTCACGCTGACATTTGAAGTTCCAAAGGAAGGCGACTATACCATATGGGGGCGTGTGTACTACCCCTCGATCTCGAACAACTCCGTTTACTATTCGGTTGATGATGAGGAGAGCAGGGTGTGGGACTTTGTCGATGAAGATGACGAAAATTCCCCCTGCTACAAATCATGGCAGTATTTCTATCTGACCGACCGGGTATCGGATTTGTACGAGGATGAAAAAATGTACGGCCCATGGACAATCGAGAACAACGAATGGCGCCACACCCCGAATGTGCTTCACTTGACAGCAGGACTGCACTCCATCCATTTTGCAGGCCGCGAAACCATGTGGTACATCGACGAATTTGTAATTACCGAGCTATCCGTCGAACAGTACGACCCAAACGCGTTTGACGGAAACAACAGCTTTGCCGAATGCAAGTTCTGCGGCACCGAATGGAAGCACTACTGCAAGGATATTTTCGCTCTGACCGGTCAGACTGCGGAAAACTATTACAACACGGTGCTTTATCCAGCTGCAACAGCTACTGAAACCTCTGCCGAAACCACTGCCGAAACCGCTGCCGAATCACCTGAGCCAGAAGCTCCCGATGAAACGCAGGACGCAGAGCCCGAAAGTGCGCCTACAGCTGCCGATTCAGCCGTAACAACTGCTCCTCAGACCTTCGATTTCGGTGTTGCCGCTGTCTTTGCCGCCGTAATTTCCGCACTCGGCTTATCACTCAGCAGGAAAAAATAACAAAGCTCCGTGAAAAATTAGTTTTACTGAGATTCGCAAAGGCCTGAGCCACCGGCAGCAGAAAAAAGAATAGGGCAAGGTGTGGAATTCATCGGAATTATGCCGATTTCGCTTGAAAACCTACTATGTATATGGTATAATAGTATTATTCAAATGTAAGAGGTGAAGCGAATGAAAATTTCCACAAAGGGCCGCTATGCTCTGCGTATGCTCATTGATCTGGCAGAGCATCAACACTGCGGTTTTATTGCCCTCAAAGATATTGCTGACCGTCAGCATATTTCCAAGAAATATCTGGAACAGATCATTCCGATTTTTAATAAAACCGACATACTGAAAACCTCCCGCGGCTCTCAGGGCGGATATATGCTGTCAAAGTCCCCCGACAAATATACAGTGGGAGAGATACTTCGTCTGACGGAAGGAAGCCTTGCACCGGTGGATTGCCTTAATCAGGACCCGATTGAATGCGAACACAGCGGAGAATGCCCAACTCTCCCCGTCTGGCAGGGACTGAATCGGGTAATCAACGAATATCTTGACGGCATTACCTTACAGGATATACTCGATCAGCAAAATGAACGGTATACGAATAATTACATTATATAAAATCCGTGTGTCTGTCAGATAAAAAACGAAAAAAACTCCGCCTGCTCTCTTTTCTTTCCAAAATTCAGGAAAGATCAGGAGAACTGGCGGAGCTTTTTTTATGATACACTTTTCCGTAATTGATGTTTTCTTCTCATGTCAAGACTTTTTATTAAAAAAGTAAAAATTCTGATTCTCAGGAGTTTTCTCTTGACAACACGGCAAAAAAAGCGTATAATTTAACTTACTTTTCTGATAGGTTTTATATATTTTATGATCGTCGAAAAAGTATCAGTATGAATACCAATAAAGGAGTCAATTACAATGGAAAACAACAGATTTGAACTGAATAAGAACTTGGCACAGATGCTTAAGGGCGGCGTAATAATGGACGTCACCACACCCGAGCAGGCGAAAATTGCCGAAGCCGCAGGTGCCTGTGCTGTTATGGCACTGGAGCGCATTCCCGCAGATATCCGTGCGGCAGGCGGCGTGTCCCGTATGAGCGACCCCAAAATGATAAAGGGTATTCAGAACGCCGTTTCAATTCCTGTTATGGCGAAATGTCGTATCGGTCATTTTGCGGAGGCGCAGATTCTTCAGGCCATCGAAATAGATTACATTGACGAGAGCGAGGT
>JBJFHS010000278.1:0-2206 GCA_051893885.1 Eubacteriales bacterium | reverse complement strand
TTTCTGAAGTTCTTGCCAAGCTTCTTACAAGAAGCGTCCGCGTCCCCCCGTTCCCATATTCAATGATTTTCCCCATATCTATTGTATATCACTCTGAAAATATGATATAATGAAGGGGAAAATAACGAAGACATGAGCAAAGCGGGGAATAATATGAAGGATTACAAATTCAGGCTTCATGCACCGTTCGCACCTACGGGAGACCAGCCTCAGGCTATTGAGAGGCTCACACGCGGGCTGGAGAGCGGCATGAAATATCAGACACTCCTCGGCGTCACCGGCTCGGGCAAAACCTTTACAATGGCGCAGGTCATCGCAAACCTCAACCGGCCCGCGCTCGTTCTGTCACACAACAAGACACTTGCGGCTCAGCTCTGTACCGAGTTCCGCGAGTTCTTTCCAGAGAACGCCGTCGAGTATTTCGTGTCCTATTACGACTACTACCAGCCCGAGGCTTACGTACCCGGCAAGGATATGTACATCGAAAAGGACGCAATGATCAACGACGAAATCGATAAGCTGCGCCACTCCGCTACCTCCGCGCTGTTCGAGAGACGCGACGTCATCATCGTTTCGTCAGTTTCGTGCATCTATTCACTCGGTCCGCCGGAAGAATACGCCGGTCAGATTGTCGGAATACGCCCGGGTATGGAAATCTCCATGCAGGATTTAATGATTCGCCTTGTCTCGATAAGCTACGAACGGAACGACATCGACTTCCGCCGCGACCGCTTCCGTGTCAGGGGGGACATCCTCGACATCTACCCCGCGGGATACAGCGAAAGGGCGGTGCGGGTCGAGTTTTTCGGCGATGAGATTGACCGCGTCTCCGAATTCAACCCCGTCACCGGCGAGCTCTACGAATACCTCAACTACATCGCAATCTACCCCGCAACGCACTACGTCGTCGACCCCGCCAAGCGCGAAAAGGCGTTCAACGAAATCGAAACCGAGCTTGAGGAGCGGGTCGAGTGGTTCAAATCGCAGAACAAGCTCCTCGAGGCGCAGAGAATTGAGGAGAGGACAAGGTACGACCTTGAAATGATGCGCGAGGTGGGATACTGCTCGGGAGTCGAGAACTATTCCCGGATTTTCGCGGGACGTGAACCGGGCGCGACGCCATACACCCTCCTCGACTACTTCCCCAAGGATTTTGTGCTGTTCATCGACGAGAGCCACGTCACAATCCCACAGGTGCGCGGAATGAGCGGCGGCGACCGTGCGAGAAAGCAGAACCTTGTCGACTACGGCTTTCGTCTGCCATCGGCTTACGACAACCGCCCGCTGAATTTCGGCGAGTTCGAGGAAAAGCTGAATCAGGTCGTGATGGTTTCGGCAACTCCGGCGGAGTACGAGCTCGAGCACTCGTCACAGGTCGTTGAGCAGATCATCCGCCCGACGGGACTTGTCGACCCCGAGGTTGAGATCCGTCCGGTTGAGACGCAGGTTGACGACCTCCTCGGCGAGATCCGTGAGCGTACAAAGCGCGGTGAGAGGGTTCTCGTGACGACGCTGACGAAGAAAATGGCGGAGGATCTGACCGAATACTTCGACGACTGCGGAATAAAGGTGAAGTACATCCACCACAACGTCGAGACGATGGAGCGGACGGAGCTGCTGCGCGATTTGCGAATGGGTGTATTCGACGTGCTGGTCGGAATCAACCTGCTGCGCGAGGGAATAGACCTGCCGGAGGTCACGCTTGTGGCTATTCTTGACGCGGACAAGGAGGGTCTGTTCCGTTCGGAGAGGTCGCTTATCCAGATGATAGGCCGCGCGGCGAGAAACGCAAACGGAAAGGTAATTCTGTACGCCGACCGCGAAACCGAGTCGATGAAAGCCGCGCTCGAGGAGACAAACCGCCGCCGCGAAATCCAGCTCGAGTACAACCGAGTCCACGGAATCACGCCCAAAACAGTCGAAAAGAAGATAGGCGACCTGATTCGTATAGGCGCAAAGGACGACGACGGCAAAAAGAAACGCGGAAAACCCTCTCCCTCAAAAGCTTCCGCCCAGACCGGCGAAACAAAAGAGCAGGAAATCGAGCGCCTGACAGCCGAAATGAAAGAATGCGCCGCCCAGCTCCGTTTTGAGGAAGCCGCATATCTGAGGGACAAAATAAAGAAGCTCAAGCTATGATGGGGGGAGAACGGACGCTTCTTGTAAGAAGCTTGGCAAGAACTTCAATCGTGGTGGTTCATGTCTT
>JBJFHS010000277.1:0-8659 GCA_051893885.1 Eubacteriales bacterium | reverse complement strand
GTCAGCATCCGCGGGAACGGAGTCGTTGTTGAGAGGTGAAAACGGAACAATTTCCGCCCCCATTTTTTCAAACAGACGCAGCGTGTCCTTGTAGTAGAAGCAGAACGCGGAGTCGAGCGCGGCGGCTATTCTGATTTTGTCAAACCTCGGAACGACTGCTTCGTCACACTGTAATGCTCCGGCGCCGCGTCCGATGTTCATCAGCATATCAATATCAATGCTCGATTCGCATAAATCCGCGATTTTGTTCAGCTTCCCGTTCAGATCCGAAATTTCACCGGCGGTTATAAGCCCAAGATGGCGCGAACCGAGAACGCAGTCCTCCGGCAGCTTCGGTATGTAACCAACCGGCACGACGCTGTCTCCGAATCGCGCCTTCATGAGCTTTTTGACGCTTGAATACGTCATCGGCGAGATCTGATTGAAAATCACACCCCTTATATTGCTGTCGGGCTGAAAACGCAGAAAGCCATCGATAACCGGCAGAAGGGAAGTGGACGCCCCCTTTGCGTTTACGACCAAAATCACAGGAGAAGTGGTCTCACGCGCAACGGTGTATGTGCTGTTTTCACTTCCGTCGCTGCCTGTGCCGTCGTAGTAACCCATCACACCTTCGATGACGGTGAGCTCCTCCCCCGAGTTTTCGCAGAGAAGATACCGCAGCAGATTGTCACCGCAGAAAAACGGGTCGAGATTTGTGCAGTCTACACCGAGAACCGATTTGTGAAACATAGGGTCAATGTAATCCGGCCCGCATTTGCACGAGGTTACGGCAATTCCGCGTCGTCTCAGCAAAGTCAGAATCGCGCAGACCGCCGTGGTTTTTCCGCTTCCGCTCGATGTTCCGGCAATCAGAACCCGGGGGCAATTTTTTATCATTTCAGCACCTCGTCAAATTCATCGCGTGATATGATAACTTTTTTTCTGATTTTTTTTGCGTAATCGAACAGAATCCCGTTTGCACTGTTGAATTCTCCGATGGGACAGCCGCAGTCGACTACATATCCGGAGCTTTGGATAAGCTGTTTTGCTTCCTCTACAGTTGTACTCGGGATAGCTTCAAACGCCTTTGCCGATACGGTTTTTTCCGCGAGAGACGAAGCTACGGCAAAATCCACATCGTTCTCAAACAGAATTCCCGCAGAAAACGGAATGTCAGCCTTTTGCAGAGTTCTGTAGTACGGAATTCCGTATCCGCCTCCTCCGATGAGGAAAAATGCTGCATTTTCGCCGTCTTTTGAAACAGGGCGGGACAGCTCCACACTTCCGAGCAGGGTGTTGTACGAGCCGCGCTCGATTTCATACAGCTCACCGATTCTCTCGTCGGTAAAAATTTCGTCGGGCTTACCGTAAGCGGCAATTTTGTCCCCCTTGACGCAGACGATTTTGTCGGAAACCTTGTACGCTAAGTCAATTTCGTGAAGACTCATGACGACCGCGATTTTCTGTTTTTTCGCCATGTCGTTGAGTATTTCAAGAAGCTCTATCTTGTGCTTGATGTCGAGAAACGAGGTCGGCTCGTCGAGTACGATGATCTCCGGCTCCTGACATATCGCGCGCGCCAGCATGATTCTCTGCCTCTGACCGTCGCTTATTGCGGTGAAATCCCTGTCATACAGCTCCTCAGCGTGAACTCTTCGGAGTGACTCCATCGTGATTTCGCGGTCCCTGTCCGTCATGCGTCCGAAGGAGTTTGTGTACGGATATCGCCCTGACGCCACAAGCTCGCCGCAGGTCATAAGCTCGGGACGAACCCGCTCGGTCAGCACGACTGCCATACGTGTAGCCACATCTCTGCCGCTCATGTTTCGCATATTTGAGTTGTCGATGTAAACCACGCCCGAGATTGTCGCCAGATGGCGCGTGATGCTCTTGAGAATAGTCGATTTTCCGGAGCCGTTCGGGCCGATGAGCGTCATGATCTCGCCCTTTTTCAGCCCGAGCGATATGTCCGAAATGAGCGCCTTTCCGTTGTAGCCGACACTCAGAGCTTCGGTTGAAAAGTAGTAATCAGTTTTCACGTCCGCTCCTCCTTGAAATCATCAGCCAGATAACGATGGGCGCACCGATTATGCTTGTAATAGTGCCGACCGAAAGCTCCGTTGGCGCAAATATTGTGCGTGCGATAAGGTCGCATATCATACAGAATACCGCGCCGCATAAAAATGTAACCGGAATCATGACGTGCGGCTTCTGCGTTTTCAGCATGATACGCGAAATGTGGGGAACCGCAATGCCGATAAACGAAATCGGTCCGGCAAAAGCAGTTACACAGGCTGAAAGAATACTTGAAAAAACTATCAGCAGCACCCGGAACAGCTTGATATTTACTCCGAGACTCTGAGCGTATCCTTCGCCGAGAGCGTACGCCGAAAACGGCTTTGACAGAAAGAATACCGCGATAAAGGTCGGTATTACAATTGCCGTCGAGATTTCCAGATTCTGCCATGTGGAGCCGCTGAAGCTGCCGAGCGACCAGTGAGTCAGATTGACAATATCCGATTCCTTGGCGAAATTGATGAGAAAATCCGTCACCGCCGAGCAGATGTAGCTTATCATCATGCCGATAACAAGAAGCGTCGACATATTTTTGATTTTTCCTGAAAATGCGAGGACAAACAGCATCGAAAGCATTGAGCCTATGAACGCCGAAACCACGGTGAGAGAAATCGGGATCGAGGTAAAATATCCGCTTAGCGCAATTGTAACGATGGCGAGAAACATTTTCGCACCGGATGAAATGCCCAGAACGAACGGCCCCGCAATCGGATTTCTGAAAAACGTCTGAAGCAGAAATCCTGACAGCGACAGAGCTCCGCCCAGTACAGCAGCGGTAAGAAGGCGCGGGAGACGTATTTTCCAGATGATATTGTAAGATACGACGTCGCTGTCATCACGCCTGAAAATAATGTCTATGATTTGTGAGAGCGAAATATCGACGCTTCCTGTGTTGATATTCCATACGACAGCCGCACAGAACAGAATCAGCAGCGCAAAGATAACAACGCAGTACCGTATGTTGTCCGTATGAATTTTCTTCATTATAATTAAATACAGTTTTTATTTCAATCTTGTGAGATATGTGAGCGCATCCGTGCTTTCGTCAGCCTCAAACATAAGGTGAATATCGTTTATCATGCTTCCGATTGTGTCTGAAATCTGGAAGAAATTGGGAGTAGTGCACCATACGTTTCCGTTTTTGACCGCATCCATTTCGGAAATAACTGCCGAGCGTGCAATCAGATCGTCAAGTGTTTCGGGCTTTCCTCCGAGCGACCAGATGTAGATGATGTAGTCGGCATCCTTCGCCTTGTCGTAGAACGCTTCGATTTCCATGTTGATAGTACCGGTTTCACCTACGCCTACATCGGAAAGCGCGTATTCACCGCCTGCAAGCTCAACCATTTTAGCAATATAGTCGTCGGCGTTGCGGGCATAAAGCATTCCCTTTGAGGTGATGTAGAAAACAGCCACGGATTTTCCGGTGTTTTCAGCCTTGGCTATTTCGTTTACATAGTTTACCTGTGTCTCAAAAACTTCGTCAGCCTTTTCTTCGCAGTCAAACATAGCACCGTAAAGCTTGGACCACTCAACACGTGCAAGAGGGTGGTCTTCATCAATGGACTGGTCAAGCATTACATAAACGCCGAGCTGATCGAGCTGTGCAGCCACATCTTCGGTAAGCATGGTTGAGAAAATCGCGAAATTTACACCTGCGGCGGTTATCATTTCGTAGTCGGGTTCCTTGTAGTTTCCGATGTATGAGAGCTTACCGCTGTTCATGGCGTCCTTTACGCTGTCGATATACCACGAGTCAACGTCATATGTGGTCAGCGAAATCGAGTCGAGAGCGCCGACAGCGTTGATAAGGGAAGTTACGGGAGTAGAGGAAACAAGAATGTTGTCAACCGGCTGCTGCAGCACACAAGTGTCTGAGTCGATTTCGGAGGGAACACTCATTCCTTCCGGAACAACAAAGATAGACGCGCCGCCGGTTGTCTTTATCCACTTGTATCCGCCTTTGTAGTAGTCTACAGAGAAGCATTTCGCGTACTGGAGCTCCATTGAGCTGTCGAATACCAGCTTGCCGTCATAGGATTCAGCTTCGTCTTCGGTGTTGACGGCGGTGTTTTCGGTTTCGTTTAAATTTCCGTCAGTCTCATCTCCGCCGTCAGAGTTTGAACAAGCGGTAAACGCGGTAAGTGCCATAAGTATGGCTGTCATTAAAGCTGCGATTTTGCGATTCATTTTGATTTTTCTCCTTGAATATGAAAAATATTTATTTAATCAAGCGGTGCGAATAAAATAATGTGAAAACGCCGCGTGACTACAAAAATAAAAGCACCTCTGTTGCCTATTCCGAAATAAGCAAAAAAACGTGCAGCTTCGATATCCATGTCGAAAAAACGCAAAAAAAGCGCAGCTTCTTTAACGTAAACGAAAAGATTTCAGCTGCACTCCTCTATAACCCAGGAATGAATGCAAGGGCTTTACCCCCATAAGAATCGGGCCGGTATTCTGACTCAGGATACATACATTTTACGTATCCAATACAGTAATGGCAGTTGTGCCGGATTCTGACCGGCTTCCCCGTTTACTCTACCGGGCATCAGCTTAACAATAAGCCAAGCATAAGCCTTTCAAACCGCAATTCCTGACGGATATTAAATTATCGTAATTTTAGCACACAATAATTATTTTGTCAATATTTATTTTTAAATTGAAACACATGGATTTTTTTGCTTTACTTGTGTTTTAAAATGTGATATAATGTTATAAAACGGAATGCCAAAGTTAGAATATAACAGAATTAACAGAATTATTATAAATATTAAGGAGAGAGGTATGACCCCGATTTTCAAGAACGCAAAATTCATCTGGTGCGAAGGTGCGGAGAAAACCATTAACGCCTATGTGAATTTCCATGAAACTGTATTCAAGCACAGCGGAGCCGAGTATAAAATCGCAATAACCGCGGATTCAAATTACGCTGTATATGTAAACGGCAGCTTCTGCGATGGCGGTCAGTACGCCGATTACCCGGATTCGTATAAGGTGTACGACGAGCTCGACCTGACGCCGTTTCTCATAGACGGGGAAAACGAGCTGACTATTATTGGTTACTGCCAGAACGAGGACAGCTCGACCTACAGAGTCGGAACCCCGGGCGTGATGTATTCCGTAACGGAAAACGGCAGGGAACTGCTTTGCTCGAGTGAAAACACAAAAGTCGGCGTTAATCCCTGCTACATAAGCGGCCCTGTCGACAAGGTTTCCGGCCAGCTTTCGTTCTCGTTTGAATATGACGGAAGGGGTGAGGGAAATGAAATACCCGGCAAGGCAGTAGTCACCCGCAGCTTTGATGACGTACATCCCAGACCCATTAAAAAGCTGAAGCTCGGTGAGCGCTGCCATATGACCTGCGTGACAAACGGCTCGTTCAAAGACGGAAAACAGAACGCAACCGTAGGACAGCGTATGCAGTACGCCTACCTCGGTATGGGAGAGAGAACGAGAGCGGGCGAATCCGATAAAGGCGTGAGATTCGAGCGCGAGGAAGGCTGCGACGGCGTTTATGTTGTGTACGACATGGGCCGCGAGGAGTCCGGATTCATCACACTCGATGTGGAGGTTCCGACGGACACTGAGATACTTGTCGGCTGGGGCGAGCACATGGAGGATATGCGACTCAGAACATACGTCGGAGGTCGAAACTTTGCCGCACGTGTGGTAGCTACAGCCGGAAGATTTAGGTTTATTCACCCGTTCAAACGCTCTGGAGGCCGGTATGTCGCACTCCACGTCTACGGAAGCGAAATCACAGTGCACTACGCCGGAATCACACCGACAGATTACCCCACAACCGCCGACATCTCGTTCACCTGCGCCGACCATATGCACAGCGAAATCTACGAAACCTGCAAACGCACGCTCCTTATGTGTATGCACGAGCATTACGAGGACTGCCCATGGCGTGAACAGGCGCTTTATGCAATGGATTCGCGAAATCAGATGCTCTGCGGTTACTACACCTTCAAGGAGTTCGACTTCGCAAAATCATCACTCCGCCTGATCGGACTTTCTCTGCGTGACGACAATATGCTCGAGCTCTGTTCCCCCGCGAGAGTGTCAATTACGATACCGTCGTTCTGCGCGATCTACAGCGTTCAGCTCTGGGAATACCTCCTGTTCTCGGGAGACACCGATTTCGCGCGTGAAATGGCACCGGTCAGCGAAAAAATCTGCCGTGAATTCATCCGCCGCACAGACGAAAACGGTCTTATTCCGATATTACAGGAGGGAATTTACTGGAATTTCTACGAGTGGGCTGACGACCTCGACGGTGTGATCGGCAAGACCGACAGCGATGATTCCGTCACATACGACTTGCCGCTCTGCGCATTCGTCTCGATGGCATACGACAGCCTTTACAGAATTTACACCGCTCTGGGAGAGACCGACAAGGCTGAATTTTTCCGTGACGCAGCTTCAAAGCTGAATAAAGCGGTTCACAGTGCGTTCTATGATAACGAAAACGGTTTGTACTATACAAAAATCCGCCGCACGACCGGTGAAAAATACCACCTCGCACAGCTCACACAGTCCCTCGCCGTTTACAGCGGAATCTGCCCCGAGGAATGCCTTGACAAAGTCCTCGAAAATCTGGCGTGCAACGAAAAGCTGATCAAGGTAACGCTCTCGCACAGCATTTTCAGATATGACGCGCTGCTGAAACGCCCCGAAATCTACGGCAGAAAAGTCTTTGACGAGGTCGCAGAGGTCTACGGCAGAATGCTGAAAAACGGGGCGACTACGTTCTGGGAAACAATAGCCGGAGGAGATGACTTCGGATTTGCGGGAAGCCTTTGCCACGGCTGGGCGGCAGTTCCGTCGTATCTGTATTTCCGCTACTGTGTCGGTCTGTACCCTGAAATGCCGGGTAAAATGGGCGAGAAAAAGCCGCTTCCGGTGTCTCAGACCGGAATTTACGAGGTCGCAACCGATTTTTAAATAAAATATGACAAAAATAACTCCCTGTGATAAAATTCACTGCAGGGAGTTTGTTATATACGGGGCAAGGAATCAGGTTGAACACTAAACGCGGCGTAGAAAATTTTTCAAAACAGCGGTTATTGTATTTATAACACACTTTTGTTAAAATACACTCAGAAGCTGCGCAGCTTACTTTAATTTTTAGAGAGGTTCAATTATGGATATCAATATTTCCGGCAATCTGAAAAGGCTTCGGCGTGAGCGCGGCGTGACTCAGGAAGACTTGGCAGGATTCATCGGAGTTTCGTTTCAGGCTGTGTCGAAATGGGAGAGAGGCGAGGGCTATCCCGACATCACCATTCTCCCTGTAATAGCGAATTATTTCAGCGTGTCCCTCGATGAGCTGTGCGGCATGGACGAGCTGCGTAATTCCGATAAAAGGGAAGAAATAATGCGAAAGGTCAATGAATACGGTTCAAAAGGCAGCATAAAAGAGTGTATTGAGACATTGAGAGAAGGGTTGAAATATTTCCCCAATGATTATGAAATAATGGCAGATCTTGCTTGCTATCTTGACGATTACGGAGAAAGAACCGAAGAAAGACGTGCAAACAGCGAAGAAGCAGTAAAATTATATGAGCGGGTTTTGGAATACTGCCCCGATATAAAACTGAAAAACTTCGTTCTGGCGAATATGACGTTTGCTCTGAAGCATATAGGTGAATTCGAGCGCGGTAAAAAAATCGCCTGCCAGCTGCCTATTTTTTATAAAACACAGGAAATGACGGCGCCCATGTTTCTTGAGGGAGACGATAGAGTAAGAGCAGATCAGCTTGGCATAGAGCGGCTTGGGTATTGCTTTTTTTCGTTGATTATGGATATTGTCCGCCACGGAAATTATTCAAATGAAGAAAAAATCAGTCTTATGGAAAAGCCGGCTTCGTTTTATAAATTAATTTACGATAAGGGCGACTTCGCATTCCAGAATATTCAGCTCCATCGCATATACGATATGATTTCGGATATCCTGATAGAGAGCAAAAGATATGGCGAAGCGATGGATGTACTTGAACAGGCCGCAGAATACGCTGTCGCATACGATACTCTTCCACCGTATGTCAAGCATATCTCTCCTGCCGTAAATATGCTCGACTACAATAAGCTCGATACATCGACTACATCAAAACATAATAAATGCTGGCATATGCTTGATGCTATGAACAACCATGATTTATATGCTCCGCTGCGGGACTCAGGCAATAAACAATTTAAAGCCATAATCGAAAAAATCTCAGAATACGCCGAATAACAAAAAACGCCTTCCGTCAGTTACGCGAAAATAACGTCGGGAGGCGAATTTTATTTAATAATTATATCCGAGGCTCAGCGCCTTTTTGTTCTTCTCGATGAGCGCGGATTTTGCCGGAGGAATACTCGAAACGAGGAAGCTTTCAAAGTCTTCGTATGAGAAAATTCCGGTTTCCTTTAATATTTTTCCGAGGATGATAACATTTGCAAAGCCGCCGAGTCCGTTTTCGTCAGCCATCTCGGACGCCGGAATATATACAGCCTTGATGTCCTCGCGCGCGGATTTTTTGTCAATCATCGTGGAATCACAGAACATCGTTCCGCCGGGAGCTACCTTCGGCTCGAACTTGTCGAACGA
>JBJFHS010000276.1:0-8721 GCA_051893885.1 Eubacteriales bacterium | reverse complement strand
CCACCGCTGTGGGCAGGGCAGACTGTCCCGTCAGCGGTGGCTTTTTATTGAGGGGGTGACGCTTACACATCAACATATGTAAAAGGAGAAAAAATGACTATCAATGAACAAATTTCAAATCTTTTGGAAAACAACTGCGATCTCTTTGAAGGTGAGCCGATTGCATATGATGGAATAGTCGACGAAAAGACCTTTGTCAGTTCAAAATATCGTCCAATGTTTTTATTGAAAGAAGTAAATGATAATGGTATTATCCCGGACTGGACGAAGTATATGGATTTTATCTGTAACGAAGCAAAAACCGACCGAAATAAAGCACATTGGCAGAATGTAAATTATTGGATTGAAGCTCTATACCATCCCAATAAAAACTTTGAAGATTGTACAAAAGGTACATTCCGTTATATAAACGATCTTAATCAAAATATGCTGCATATTTCCATTGTGAATATTAAAAAGACACTTGGTAAAAGTAAATCCGATATGCAAGAAATAATGAAAGCAACAGTTAAAAACAAAGAACTGCTTCTGGCTGAAATTAATATCATTGCACCGCGACTGATTATTTGTGGAGGCACATATGAATGTGCTAAATTAATATATCCCGGATATAAAGAGGAATACTTGCCCTGCGGACTCCCATATTTTATTGTAAAAGAAGATAATGGAAATTCGGTTTTTGTCATTGACTTTCTTCATCCGTCGATTTCAAAAATTCGCTCCAGTATGCTTTATACCTATGCAAAAGTAGCATTTGCTGAATTAACAGCTAAAATGCAGGAGTATAGTAATGAATTATTTCAGTGAAATCAAATAACGGATTGACATATTAAAAAATGCTGAACCTTTATTTCAGCTGATGAATTCCGCACTACTATAATTCGTAATAAAACCAAAATTCCCTTGTCGGTTTGAGAAAAATTCCAAAAATAACCGCAAAGGAAACAAAATATAAAGAAGAACAGACTCCAATTTATGGAGAAAAGATAAAAGAGTCTATGCAGACATGATTTGCATGGACTCTTTAACTTTATATGAGTATCTGTTTTATAATACTCTCCGAAAAACAGACAATAACAAAAAGCCACTGTTGCCGCCTGATTCTCAGAAATATGTACAGCCGGGACTGTGAAGTTCTCGACTATCTTTGATTTCAATTCTTCCTTTCAGGCAGCGCAGAAAAACACTGACAGTATCATACAACATTAAAAAATGACAGAAAGGTAATGACGATTCCGCGTTTTTCGTTCCGTTCCAATAGGATCGTTCCCTGATACTGTGCCGGAAGTACGGTCTGCAGCTTTGAAAAAAAGTTCATCGAAAGCAAGGTCACCGTAGCGGAATTTCATCACACGCAGCTTATTTTGACTCATAATTATATTGTGAATCGGGTAAACTACAATGAAGCCAAGCAGCCCGATTTCAAACAAGGGTG
This sequence comes from Eubacteriales bacterium, assembly GCA_051893885.1. Lineage (GTDB taxonomy): Bacteria > Bacillota > Clostridia > Oscillospirales > CAG-272 > UMGS1696. The sequence goes on along the minus strand of JBJFHS010000276.1, from coordinate 7,286 downwards.
TTACAATTGCTCCGAGTATCATAATTGCCGGACACAGCCAGTACAGTTTCCGGATTTTCAGCATCCGGTTCGATTAAACTATTATCCGGATACAGATCTGATCGAGTAAATGAACGAACAAAATTGAAGCAATCCGTTTCACGACTTGTTACGATCCTGTTCCACTAATCGGAAGAACCGGTGTCTCTGTCCATATAAACTGTATATGCTCTTCTTACCGAATGTCCCGGCGCTTTTTACATAGTAAAATGTGACCTGAGGCATCTTACTCTGCCATAGGAGGCTGTTTTGTTATATCGTTTTTAATAAATCAACCGCACTTCACATACCGCTGACCGGATAATAGTTAAATCAGATAGCCTCGCGATAAATCTCCGCAACCTCGCTTCTGCTGAAAACAACAGGAGCATTATTCAGATTGCCCGAAGAAATTTTCATGCAGTTTTCGGTAAGCCATCCGATGTCATCGGCACAAATCCCCAGCTCTCCGAGTCTGACCTCCAGCCCGATCGAACGCAGGAACACACGTATTCTGTCGGCGCAGTCTTTTTCATCTCTGCCGCCTAAAATCTGAGATACATTCGCGAACTTATCTGGAAGGGCAGGGGCAAGACGCTCCACTATAACGGGTGTAAGGGCGGCAAGACCTCTGCCGTGTACGATATTGCGAAGCCCCGACGCCGGATGCTCCATTCCGTGAGCCGCAGATACTCCTGCCGCTCCGATCACCATTCCTCCGAGCGAAGCGGCAAGACTGACATTTTCCCACGCTTCGTCGTCGTTATAATTATTGATCAGCTTGGGCAGGTTTTCTGCAATCAGTTTTATTCCAAGCAATGCCTGCGCGTCGGTCAGCGGATTGGATTTTTTTGAGGTATATGCTTCAAGTGAATGAGTGAAAGCGTCGAATCCTACGGACGACAGAATATGTTTCGGCATTGTTTTCATAACATCAGGGTCAACAACCGAAGCGGAAGGCATTATCTGCATTGTGTAGAGCGCCTTTTTGTCTTTCGTATCCGGGTTGGTCAGCACAGCGATCTGGTTTCCTTCGCTTCCGGTGCCGCAGGTCGTCGGCATAAGGATTATAGGCAGCGCTCCTTTGCCCTGTTTCTTTCCGAAAATGTAATCGGAGACGTCTCCGTCATTTACACAGCAGAAAGCGATAGCCTTTGCCGCGTCCATGATCGAGCCTCCGCCTACTCCGAGAACCGCGCCGCATCCGCTCTTTCTCGCAAGCTCCACGCCTTCGTAAACAGTCACGGTGAGCGGATTCTGAGTGACCTTATCAAAAACCTCCGATTCAACGCCCGCTTCTTTTAAGCTTAAAACTGTTCTGTCGAGCAAGCCTGAGCGTTTTGTGCTGCCGGTTCCGGTAACGACAAGGATTTTCTTCCCGTATTTTGCGGCGATTTCTCCTATACGGCTGGAGCTTCCCCTGCCGAAAATCAGATTTACCGGCAAATTATATTGAAATTCCATCAGTCTATCAGTCCTTTTATCTTCAGATAATCTTTTATAAGCGCTACGCAGTTGTCGATTCCGACCTTCTCGCTGTTGAGCGTCATATCGTAATTGATTGGGTTGGTCCAGTAATTTCCGTGGGTGTAATATTCGTAATAATCCGCGCGGAATTTATCGGTCTGACTGATCGTTGCTTCTGCCACTTCCTGCGTTACGTCCATATTTTCCATAGTCCGTTTTATGCAGTAATCACGCGGCGCTTCGATATATACGCTTACGACGTTATCCCGTCCACGAAGGATATAATCAGCGCATTTTCCCACGATGACGCAGGATTCCGTATCGGCAAGATTGAGAATGATCTGCTTCTGATACTCGAATAATTGGTCGTCGGAAACGAACTTCTCGTTGCGGGCAATATATTTTTTAGCCCGTGGCAGTCCCCTCATCATACTTGCAAAACCGCTCTTTGAGGAACGGAGCTTTTCGTTTACTTCTTCAAATATATCTCTGTCAAGACCGTTGAGCTGGGAAGCGAGGGTGAGTATTCTGTTTTCATAGCAGTGAATACCCAGCTGTTCCGCCAGTTTTGACGCGATCAGCTTTCCTCCCGTGCCGAAGCCTCTCGCGAATGTTACAACAAAATTACGCATTTTCGTCGCCTTTCTCCGATTTGATATAGCGTTTCAGAAATTCTTTGGTTCTGTCGTTGTCGGGATTCGTGAAGAATTTTTCCGGCGCCGCGTCCTCGATTATATAACCCTTGTCCATAAACAGAACCCTTGACGAAACATCATGTGCGAATCCCATTTCATGCGTTACGATGAGCATGGTAAGCCCTGTTTCCGCCAGATTTTTCATTACGTTCAGGACCTCGCCCACCATTTCCGGGTCAAGCGCGCTCGTCGGCTCGTCAAACAGCAGCACCTCAGGATTCATGCAGAGACCGCGCGCGATTGCGACTCTCTGCTTCTGACCGCCGGACAGCTGCTCGGGATAAGCGTTGATAAAGGGAGCCATTCCTACCGATTTCAGATGAGTTATCGCGCGGGACTTTGCCTCGTCTTTCGGAAGATGGAGCACCTTTCTGGTTCCCTCCATACAGTTTTTCAGAACCGTCATGTTGTTGAAAAGATTGAAGGATTGGAACACCATTCCGACTTTTGAGCGGTATTCGTTAATTTCGCGCTGGGATTTTCCGACTTCCTTGCCGTGGAAATATACTCTGCCGAACGTGGGAGTCTCAAGACGGTTGATACAGCGCAGCAGTGTGGATTTGCCGGAGCCGGACGAACCGAGAATACAGATGACTTCGCCTTTTTTTACGGAAAAATCTATTTTGCGCAGCACCTGATGTTCGCCGAAATTCTTGCTCAGGTCTTCGATTCGAAGAATTTCTTCACCGGCTGACCGTTCGCTGTTTTTTTCGTTTCTGTTCACTCTTACTCCTCCTTATTCGCTGTCGTCCATATATTCAACCGCGAGTACGTAATTCTTTTTGACCGCCATCTTCTTCTCAATCAGATTGAACAGCTTGTTGAATACAAAACAGAGGACAAAATAGATAACGGCAATGACAAGGTAAGACTCAAAATATCTGTAATATGTGCCGCCGGCTGTCTTGGCCTGAAGAAACAGCTCTTTTACGCCGATGACGTTGAGCACCGAGGTCATTTTCAGATTGGTGAGGAATGTGTTCGCCATTTCGGGAACGATATTTCTGAACGCCTGCAGAAGAATAATGTTTATCATCGTCGATATCGGCGACATACCGAGAGCAAGCGCGCCCTCACGCTGACCTACGTCAATGGATTTTATACCTGCCCGGACGGTTTCCGCCATATACGCTCCGGTGTTGAGCACCGTAACCAATATACCTGCGGAAATCGGGTCTATGTTGACCCCTCCCATACGGATGCCGAAGTAGATAATCATCGCCTGTACTATCATAGGAGTATCGCGGAATATCTCAACATAAATCCTGCATATTTCTTTTATACCGTACAGGAGTATTTTTTTCGGAAGCGGATCCTCGCTGCGGATTTTTGAGTCTTCCGCGATGCCGGTTATGAACCCCAGAATAAATCCGAGAATTGTTCCGGAAACCGCGATAATAAGAGTTATGATTGTACCCGATATAAACAGATCGGAATACTGGGTGGCAATAAACCATATCCATTCTAATATTCCATTTGGCGTTTCAGTCATAATTATCTCCCTTGAAATACAGCGCCGCTCTCCCTGTTTTGTTATGAAAGCGGCGCTTTAATAGCACTTTATACTTACTTAATTTGCGGCGGGCTGAACGGAAATGGCTTCTTCCATCATGCTGTTCATCATATCGCGGTCAAGCCCTATTTCGTCCATTGCTTTCTGCAGCTTATCGCGGAGCTCGGTGTCGTCCTTGCGGGTTGCTATGCAGACGTTCGTCATTTCCTGATCGCCTTCGAATGTGTCGTCGGAATCAAGAACTATCAGCTTCAGGTCTTTGTTGGTCAGCAGAGCGGATTCGGCTGTGGGAACGTCGATGATCGCTACATCCGCGGTACCGTTGGAAAGGGCCATGAATACTTCAGCCGTCGTTTCATAGTTGGCTCCGAGTTTTACATCGGGAATCTGGTTAAGCAGCGGAACCCAGCCCGTACCCAGCTGAGTTGTCGCGGTGACGTTCTTTCCGGCAAGCTGAGACAATCCTGTTATGTTTTCGATATCGGAACCTATTTTTACGACTATGCAGTTGTCTCTGTAATAATAAGGCTCGGTGAACGAGTAGGAAAGCTGACGTTCGGCCGTTCTGCCCATGCCCGCGATGATGCAGTCATATTCGCCGGAATCCATTGAAATTCCGATAGAATCCCATTCCACTTTATGGATTTCAAGCTCCATACCGAGGTTTTCGGCAAGCTTTTTTGCGACCATTACGTCATATCCGTAAGCGTATCCTCCGCCGCCGTAGATTTCGACTGCGGTATCGCCGTTTTTGACTTCCGCGCCGGTCTGAGTCCAGTTGAAAGGAGCGTAAGCACATTCCATACCGACTCTGAGAACATTACCGGAGGAAGCGTCGCCATCTTTCGACGAAGAATCGGAGCCGCAGCCCGCAAACATTGATAACGTCATGATACCGGCAAGTACAAACCCCATTGCTCTTAATAAAACTCTGTTTTTCATAATTGATCTCCTTTCAGATTTACATTGGCTGAATTATTTATCAGAAGCGACTGCCATGATTGATTCTCTGATGATCTCACAGGCTTTGTCGCATTCTTTCTCGGTGATTATGAGCGGCGGAACCATTCTGATGACCTTGGAGCCGATCGCCGTGATAAGCAGTTTTCTGTCAAAGCAGGCGTGTTTGATTTCAACGCTGTTTAAGTCGGTAAACTCGACGCCGACCATAAGACCCTGACCTCTTACCTCTTTGACATGCGGGAGAGACGCCAGCTTGCTCATGAAATACGCGCCCATTTTTTTCGCGTTTCCGGCAAGATCCCTGTCGAGCATTTCGGTTATCGCGGCAAGAGAGGCTGCGCAGCATACAGGATGTCCGCCGAATGTTGTTCCGTGAGAGCCGGCGGTGAACGCTTTGGCCACCTCCTCAGAAGCGCAGATAGCTCCGATAGGCATTCCGCCGCCCATAGCCTTTGCCATTGAAACGATATCCGGTTTGATGCCGTAATTCATATACGACATGACCGCACCGGTTCTGCACCAGCCTGTCTGAACCTCGTCAAGCAGCAGGAGGATGTGCTTTTCGTCGCAGAATTTTCTGAGTCCGGTCATAAATTCCGGCGTTGCGGGATTGACGCCGCCTTCTCCCTGAACAGGCTCTATCATGATCGCGACAGTGTTTTCGGTGCAGGCGTCCTTGAAAGCCTGAAGATCATTGTAAGGAGCGTATGTAAAACCCGGGACCATTCCGCCGAATCCGATCTGGCAGGCGTTATCCGGCTGACCTGTCGCACTCATCGCGCCGAAGGTTCTGCCGTGGAAGGACATTTCCGCGGTGACAATATTGAAGTGATTCGGTCCGTATTTCTCAACGCCGTATTTACGTGCCATTTTGATCATAGCCTCGTTTGCTTCCGTGCCGGTGTTCTGGAAGAATATCTTATCCATTCCGATTGTCGTACAGATTTTTTCGGCGAGCAGTGCCTGAGGAACCGTATACGGATAATTGAAGGTCTGCATTATGGTCTCCGCCTGCTCCTGAACGGCTTTTACTACTTTCCCGTTGCAGTTGCCGACCGAGTTGACCGCGATCCCTGCGTAAAAGTCAAGATAAGGCGTGCCGTTTTCGTCGTACATATAAACGTTTCTTGCGCTGTCTGCGACAAAATCAAAACGCTCATAGGTTTCGATCATGTACTTTTTCACTTTAGCCCTGATGTCATCCGCAGTGAGTCCGGTGTCCTTGAGTTTCATAATAACATCTCCTTAAAAAAACAGACAACGGCATCTTATCAACTAAGACGCCGTTGTCTTGCGTTTATTATCTTGAACACCTATATTATACGACAATGAATGTTGTTTGTCAATAGCATTCATTCAAAACTGTCGTTTCTACTAAAAAATGCCATAAATACGCTTTTTTATGAATAAAATATCACAAAATATGAATTTGTTCATCTGGCCACTTGCAATATAACAGGCAGAGATGTTTAATATAATGAACGTTTCATACAAAAATACAGCTCCCGAAGGAGCCGGATGTCAGGAGACGAAAAAACAGAGGAAAGTTGTATTTTTGTCACCCTTATTCATGTATTTATGTTCTTTTTCGCAGTTGAAGCGGAATATCTCGCCGACGCTGACCTCGCGGACTTCCGTTCCCGTATCTATCGTAAGCGTACCGTTCGTCACGGAAAGGTATTCGAGGGTTCCTGAGCCGTGGCCGCCGCTCGGATATATTCCGCCGGGAAATATCTCGATATGATAAAGCTCTATCTTTTTATTGTCCTCGTAGGGGAAGCAGGTTTTAACGATATATTTATCGCTTTCCTTGATCGGATAGATGTCGGAAATCTTTACAAGATAGGATTCTTCGGGCGGAGGTGCGATGAGCTCGGTCAATTCAATTCTCAGACCGCTTGCGATCTTTCCGAGCACATTTATGGATGGATTGGCGCTGCCCTGCTCGATCTGGTAGAGCATACTCTTGCTCACGCCGGTTTGCTCTGCCGCCGCGTCCAGACTCCACCCTCTGGTGGTGCGGATACGATTGAGATTCTTTGAAATATTGTAGCTTAAATAGTCCATAGCTGTAAGCTGCTCCGGTTGGACATTCGTTTATTTTTAGGACAGCCTCGATCGGTGATAATGAACGATCAAAAAGCATGGCCTCAGTATCAATATAATATCACACCATACGGTGTTTCGTCAAGGGGGAGCCGATTTATTCGCCGGTTCGATGCGTGCATTCGCCGATGATTTTACTGATTGTCTTGGCCTGCAATATCTTGACAAAAGCCGGATTTCACGGTATAATGTTTATTATGTATATTTATGCATTAATCTGCAAAGCATACGATTAAATACCAATCAGGAGAATAACGATGAAGAAAATCATTGCGTTGTTGCTTTGTCTGCTTATGGCGGCGTCTTTGGCTTCCTGCGGCGGTCAGGCAGACACTGAAAAAAGCGGCACAGAAACCGAACAGACAGAAACCGCGTCTGCGGCAGAAGAAACAGAAAAGCAGGAAGAAAGCAGCGAGCCTGTCGAAACCGAGCCTGCTGAGACAGAGCCAGCTGAGACGGAGCCAGCTTTCGATACAAGCTGGGCATCCAATGACTTTGAGAAACTGATTCCCCAGCCCCCGTTT
>JBJFHS010000275.1:0-2224 GCA_051893885.1 Eubacteriales bacterium | reverse complement strand
GGATGTGTGCGCAAATGCCGAGAGGATCATCGCCGAAAAACTCCCGATACCGCGTATATATCATTCAACCGGTTGCAGCGATTTTCTCCTCGAAGCGTCGCATTTTACGCGTGACTTTTTCGGAGGATTCGACGGCAATCCGTTCGGGTATGTTTTCGAGGAAGACCCGGGAGAGCACACATGGGAATACTGGGATGAGCACATACAGAGGTTTTTGAAGTTTATTTACGAAAAATAATGCTCTGCAATCAAGCAAAATGCTCTGCTTGTTTATATTTTACACTTTAATTATACGTTATTTTAACTATTGACAATTATGTGCGCCTGTGCTAATATATGCTTTGTTAGTTAAGACTAACTGACAAAATCCGACTTTACATAATTCAGAGGTATATATGACGCTTGACGAGCTGAAAATCGGTTCATCCGCTGTAATAAAATCTGTCGGCGGAGAGGGCGCGCTGAGATGCAGACTTCTCGATATGGGGCTTATACCGAAAACAAAGGTTACACTGCAAAAGGTAGCTCCGATGGGAGACCCGATTGAAATACACATACGCGGCTACGAGCTTACATTAAGAATAGATGACGCGAAAAAAATTACAGTTGAGGAAATTGTAAATAACACTCAGGATAAAAAAGTTGCGGCTAAAGGGGGCGGATTAAAGTGATTTTTGCCCTTGTAGGTAATCAGAACTGCGGAAAAACAACACTGTTCAACGCGCTTACAGGCTCAAACCAGCACGTCGGCAACTTTCCCGGAGTTACTGTCGACCAGAAAATCGGAGAAGTCAAAGGTGAGCGAAACTGCAGCGTAGTCGACCTGCCCGGAATCTACTCTCTCAGACCGTACACGCAGGAGGAAATCGTTTCCCGCGACTTCATAATCAACGAAAAGCCGGACGGCATTATCAATATCGTTGACGCCACAAATATAGAGAGAAATCTATACCTCACGCTCCAGCTCATTGATTTGTGCGTTCCGATGGTTCTTGCGCTTAATATGATGGATGAGGTGCGCTCAAACGGCGGAACGGTCGATGTGATAAAGCTCAGCGAAGTCCTCGGTATACCAGTAATTCCGATAAGCGCAGCTAAGGGAGAGGGTGTATCCGAGCTCATCGACAGAGCTGTGGAAACGGCCAAGAATAAGGTGAAGCCGAAGGTGTGGGACTTCTGCGAAAGCGATTCCCCAATTCACCGCTGTATTCACGCCATCGTTCACTTGATTGACGACCATGCTGAAAAGCTCGGACTGCCATCCCGTTTCTGCACGTCAAAGCTGATTGAGGGTGACAATGATATTATAGAACGCCTCGAGCTCGATAAAAACGAAATTGAGCTGATAGAGCACTGCGTAGTCGAGATGGAAAACGAAACCGGACTTGACAGAAACGCGGCTCTTGCGGCAATGAGGTACGACTATATCGAAAACGCGGTCGCTGAGTCTGTTGTCAAAGCTCACGAAAGCGCAGAACACCGCCGAAGCATGAAGATTGACAAAATCCTCACCGGAAAATACACAGCCATTCCCGTGTTTATCGGAATCATGTTCTTTGTTTTCTGGCTCACGTTCGGCGTCGTCGGCTCGTTCCTCTCGGATTTGCTCTCGATGGGAATTGACAAACTCACCGAACTGACCGATTCCGCGCTGACATCGTTCGGAATAAATCCGGTGATACATTCACTGATAATCGACGGTATTTTCGCCGGAGTCGGCAGCGTCCTCTCGTTCCTTCCCATAATCGTGGTGCTGTTCTTCTTCCTCTCAATCCTTGAGGATACCGGATATATGGCGCGCGTTGCATTCGTTATGGACAAGGCGCTGAGAAAAATCGGTCTGTCAGGCAGAAGCTTTGTACCAATGCTTATCGGCTTCGGATGTTCCGTCCCTGCAATCATGGCGACAAGGACTGTTTCCTCAGACCGTGACCGCAAAATGACGATTCTGCTAACTCCGTACATGAGCTGCTCGGCAAAAATCCCGATTTACGCCGTATTCTCAGCTGCATTTTTCCCGGATCACGCCGCACTTGTTATGATTTCGCTGTACGTTCTCGGCATGATCCTCGGCGTAATTCTCGCTCTGATTCTGTCAAAAACCGCGTTCAGAGGACAGCCGGTTCCGTTTGTAATGGAGCTCCCGAATTACCGCCTTCCCTCTCCGAAAAGCGTTGCTCTGCTCTTGTGGGACAAAGCCAAGGACTTCCTGCAGCGCGCGTTC
>JBJFHS010000274.1:0-8753 GCA_051893885.1 Eubacteriales bacterium | reverse complement strand
GCCGGGAAAGAGAACGGTTCAATTATTGACAAATACGCTCATTATCATCTGAAGACTTTACAATTTACGAAATTGAACCGTTCCGGAGCACACTGCGAATGTAAGGCTGAAAAATTCCGTTTTGAAAATCACCATTCAATATGGTAATGACGGAACGGATTGCAGAACTGCAATAACGGGAAAATAATACTGAATAATTGTGAAATAGGCCGCTTGCTTACTGTAGGCGGTTTTTTCTGCCCGTTTTACAGGGTGCTGCAGTCTGCACTGCTTACAGCGGTGGTTTTTGAACGAGAGCCGGGAGGATTTTTTTCAATTGAAATTCGGGTGAAACAGAACTTCGTCAATACTTGTCATGCCGAATGGAGCGTCAAGCGTATAGTCCGTCAGAAAATCCGCGTCACATCTGGATTTATTATAGGCAAGGTAAAACTCCAGATTGGGCAGCGTCGGCTCGTTTTCTACCATGAAACGGTAATCCGCGGAGACGTCATCCTCGGTCACCTGCCAGCTGCCTTCATACACCTTCATACCTTCGTAGAAATTGCAGTGAAATTCAAAGGTGTAATCATCATAAAGATAAATTGTCGGGATATATTCCGGGTCAAGATAAGCATACGCCTCGTGATCGTATAGTCCGACCTGCGTGAAAGTACCGATCAGATTTTTTGATGAGTCAACACTCTCTGTCGAAACGGAAGTTTCTTCATTTCCTGCCGCTGCGGTTTCGAACGCCTTATCTATAAGCGCTCCCAGGACAAGCATATTCTGCGGCACTTCATTGAATGATAAATATTCGGCGGAGAATGTTCCGGCGTCCTTATCTAAGATAAACTGAATCAGCGCCTTGACTTCCACATCCTGATATATGCAGTATCCGGCGAATTCTACAACATCGACTGTTTTGGCTTCCGTATCAGGCGCTCCGTCTCCGTCAATATCTTCGCCCTCCTGAGTGCCTTCGAAATATTTCCACGCAGGCTGCGCAAAGAAGGCTTCAAAAGCTTCGCCATATGTAATGTCAGGGTAATTGGAGTTGGTGCCGTTTTTTACGCTTACCACATTTTCGTCCAGCATCTGAGCGACATTCACGACCTGATCGGTGATATCGGAGGTGTTTTCACAGCCTGTTAGTAATAAAAGCGTAGCGAGTAGAATAAAAATTGTTTTTTTCATTATTGTGCCTCCTTAAATTAATAAAAATGCTTTTTCTTGGTGATAAAACTTATATCGACTGCCGTCCAGCTTCCTGCCGGGATTCATATTTTGGTCTAATATATGGAATATTTTACAACCCTGCGCAGATCAAGTCAAAGTCCGCAGTCCTTGCGTTTGTACGTGAATGACTATATTTGGATTATATATTAATTATCGTGTATTCATAATCAGTTGAATTCCCTCAAGTTCAATGACTCTTCGCTGAGGTTCGCCTGTCATTTCCATGCGAAAGCCCTGTTCATTGGCTGCCGAATATATTATAACTGCGCTTAACGAGCTGTCATCTTCACATATTTTTTTCCACAGCTTTTCCCGAACCATTGCACTTATGTTACCAACAAACACGCCAGGTTTCGTCTCAAGCAGCCATCGTGTCAACTCGCCCCGCAATTTTAATGGTGCTTTTTCAATTACAATCACAACCATAATCACTCCTCATTCCCGTAATTCACACCACCGGATACAGTTCCTTCATCGTCCCATAAATCACCGATTGGAATGTTGTCCGCTTGTTCTTCGCACGCAACATCGAAGATCCATGAAATATCGTTGGGTATTTTTTTCAAAAGCTGCATGTTTTCGAATCTTTCGCGGCACTTCATGCGTATATCCAGATCCAAATCAAATGGGTTTATATTATTTTTGACTGCCTCAAATGAAGCGGGAATCGTAATATCTGCTTTATAAAGATCGGCAATATCATAAACAAAAGACAGCATTTTTCCTGTATGAACAAAACTCAACGCAGGAGAATAACCTAACGAAACAATAGCCGCGTGACATACACTATACAGTAGCGCATTGGCGGTCGATAAAGCTCTGTTTATCGGATCGGAAGCATCCCAGTCTTTTGTTTTATAATCCCGGCCTTTCCAAGGTATTCCCGTTATACGAGACATGACTTTGTATGCTTCACGGACACGGATTCCTTCCATTCCCCGCAGCTGCTGTATCGTATAATCCTTTTGCGGGAGTTTTGGAAACCGACGTTCATACATACGTTTCACTACTTCCAGATGTGCCTCCTTATTCATACATAATTTAGCCTGAAGCAATGTATTCTGTGCGCTTCTGGTTTCGCCGAGACCACAGGCATAAAATCGCCCCATTTTTTCACCGCACCCAATTACCATGCAGCCATTATCGCTGAGTATCTTCACTGCCGCATGTGTAATACTTGTTCCTGGGCCGAGAAGAAGACAAGTAGTGGACGCAGCAGGAACAGGGATACTTCCATCTTTTTTGAGCAGAATAATAGAAGAATCACTTTGTTCCACAATTGAATGTTCAGCGTAAATATAACTGATACTGTCACACAATCGGGGCAATTCATGTAAATCTTTCGGCATATTCGACTTCTCCTTTTTAATGAAAAGCTATATTTCAAGAAATATCAGCTGCGATATACTCATAACCATAGCAGGTGAAATAGTAATTACATATAGCGAAGTCCCGGAAATAAACTTATTTAGTATGAATAAAGTTCATCCCCACGTGTGTGTGGCAAATAAATAGCGGCAGTCGTCCATCGCGTTGTCGTTTTCCGGTTCATCCCCACGTGTGTGGGGCAAATTCCGATATTGTCTTGAACTTGTCGTCAGACCATCGCGGTTCATCCCCACGTGTGTGGGGCAAATGCGCTTTGGCATTGCTCTGCGCCGATACTGCTCTGCGGTTCATCCCCACGTGTGTGGGGCAAATGTGACAGGGACGGAAACTGGAACACGCATCTTGGCGGTTCATCCCCACGTGTGTGGGGCAAATTCTTTGATTTTGCCGTTCAATGCGTTAAATAATCCGGTTCATCCCCACGTGTGTGGGGCAAATGTAGTCTGCGTATGTAGCCCAGTTTGTCGCCGCCGGTTCATCCCCACGTGTGTGGGGCAAATGCTAAAAATAACTCGGGAGACATGGCGCCGTCCGGTTCATCCCCACGTGTGTGGGGCAAATTCTGAAATCAGAAAGAATCGCGGCGCGAGTGAACGGTTCATCCCCATGTGTGTGGGGCAAATGTCCCCACTATCATATTAACACGGACCCCCGACTGGTTCATCCCCACGTGTGTGGGGCAAATTCGTAGGTTCATCCAGCCCACCTGCCTTTCGTTTGCGGTTCATCCCCACGTGTGTGGGGCAAATGGGAAAAACAATAGAAACAAAAAACGGTAAACACGGTTCATCCCCACGTGTGTGGGGCAAATTCTTTTCGTCCGCGCCAACCCACCGCAGGCGTCTGGTTCATCCCCACGTGTGTGGGGCAAATGCTTCTAAAAAAAGATTATGCTCCAGCTGTTTTGCGGTTCATCCCCACGTGTGTGGGGCAAATGTCGGATATCCTGTGTGCGTCTGTATGCTGTCCGGTTCATCCCCACGTGTGTGGGGCAAATACTTAATTCACAAATTGTTCATATAATCCTATCTCAATAACAGCATACCGAGTCCATATGCTTTATCGGGGCCAATACCGTGACGCCATGCGTTTTTGAATTTTTCAGCGTCTGTTATCTGCAATAACCCTGTGAATTTTGTAGTGTGCAGATACATTTCGTTTGTTTTCTTGCTGCTGTGCAGGACTTCTCCTTCTGTTTCTTCTGCATTAAGAATCAAAAATCCGTTATCACTGCCTTTTTTCATCAGCCATTCCATACGTTCGTCATATGCCCGAAGGATTCGTCTTCTGCTGTTTTTTGAAACACCGTCCGATACCTTTTTACAAGGCATTGTCAGTAAATTAAACCCGAATTGCCTTCCCGGAATAAACGAATTTTCAATTTCGCCGATATCACGGCTTGCCGTAATCTTCATACCGTTGCGGCGGACTTCTTCCGATTCTACAGGAGCCTGTTCTGACTGTACATATATAAAACAACCTGTTTTGTCGCTGTATACGCGATACAGAACGCCGGCTTCCTTGCGGGATTCGGAAAAAAGTTTCTGAATATTCCGGTGCATATCAACACAGTCATACAGCGATTGTCTGACCGACGCAGAGCGCTGATCCAATGAAATTTTACTCAGATACATCGTCGTTCTCCTGTGGTTTTATTGTTTTGACAGTCACCCGCCGTGTTGTGTATTGTAACTTTTCAGCAGATACACGCTGATCCCGGCGTTCGTAACCGTCATCATTACTGTCCATTTCAACCATGATCACATCCTTGTGACGGGCTGCCAAAGGATATTTGGACATCGCTTCCCATAAATCGGTATAATCTTCAGTCAGCAGTCCAATGACCGGCACCGATGGCACACAGCTCTTTCTGCCGAGATATACACTCCATTTAGGTGAAAGCAGCGCGTCGGATAATTCTTCAAGCAATGCTTTTGAGCCTTGTAAACCCACAAGAAAGCTTGCGTCCTGCAAATAGCTTCGGTGAGAAATTATAGTGTTGCCATTTGAACGCTGCTCTCCGGAAGCATTCAACAGCTTTTCGGCGGTTACTGTATGAAAATCAACCAGCAATTCCCCCGGACGGTCCGCACGAACCATCATTCTCACGGCATTGCTGATTTCACCGAGCCTCGTGTCTGTTCGTTCCAATCCAAGCGCGCAGCCGAGCAAACCGATTACACCTGATTTTGTCGGAAACATTCCGGTTTTTCTATAATCCAATTTTGAACTGTCATCCCAGCTCTGAAGCACTCCCTCTAATCGTAATAATAAAATGGGAATTCCCATATCAGCCTCCTGTTACATTTTCGGAAGCTGTTCGATCAGTTCCATAAAATTAACGCAGTTTACTGCCGAATCATTTTCAAAGCTTATCTCGGGTTTTGTTGTAAACCACAGCCGTTTTTCAACAGGTATGCCGTAGCAGTCCGATATTTTCAAACATTCATCCCGAAGTCTTTCTACACTTTGTGTGACAATGCCGGAATCTTTAAACGGTTTTACGGGCATTTCGTATGCATTTGCGTAACTGACGGGAATGTGCTTTTCCTTACACTCAACTAAAATTGCGGAGGGAAGTGAATGTCCCGCAAATGAATTCTGCTTGCCGGAGGGATTTGTGTAAACCATAGTTTCAAGGAGCGCGGGAATTGCCGTTTTCATAACTTCGTCCGCATTGTCACAGTATTTTAAATTATCTCTCAGTTTATCCGTGTCGAGAGAAGCATAAATGTAATAACAGGATGAGTTATAGTCAATATCTCCGATCATCGCGCTGCCTGTTTCGGTTTCACTTCCGTTGATAAGATCGTCAACAGCCGTAAAATAATCCGATTCCATATAAACACGGTTGGTGCTGATTGCGTGCGCTACCTGCATGGACGCTTCGACATCGGCAAACGCATCGGAAGTAACCATACGTCCGAACAGAGCCATATCCAATGTAACAGCACGATTCACGCTTTTTTTCATAATGTCCTGCAATTCTTTTGCTTTAATCTTTTCAACATCTTTGACATTTTTGCAGGTTTTTAATTTTTCGAGTAAAAGCGCGGTAATTTCAGCTATATCTTCGGGGCTGTAAGTGATGATTTGCGCAGTTTTCAGCTCTTTGCTGTTTTCTTTTCCTTCTTTTGTTCCGAAGCCCGTTACGGTTTTCTTTAAAACCTCAATATAGTCATCGGAAATTTCATGCTTTTTCAAAGACTCTTCCAGAATATCGGGCAGTTTTCTCGTTCTTATACCGATCATATCTCTGCCTACAGCATCTTTTAAAATATCAGATGTACGCCAGCTATGCTTCAGACACTGACTGGATATACGACCTCTTTGAACACCGCCGAACATACAGGTTTTCGGTGCGCCTGTTTCATCACGGTTCAGATTTACAGCAGGATAATTTTTAAGCATATGTATTTCGATTAACATTTGTTTTTCCTCCAGATCATTCATCAATATTTGTTGTATTGTAATAAACTTTGATCCATTTTTTCTGAATTAATTTATCATCGCGGTTCCATGCGAGCAGAGAATCCAGGAGCTCGGCTCCGTCGACGGCATAGCCTCTCTGTTTCAGCAGTTTAGCCATGCGCCCCAGCTTTTTGTTCAGATATCCGTCTTCATCCCATTGAGTTTCGAGCAATCCTATCAGACGTTTTTCAAGGCTGTCGGAAAACTCATCGTTATTTTTCAGCAGCGAAATCGCCTTTTCCATCGGTTTACGCCCATCTTCTTCAGCGTCCCATAAACAATGGATACACGCTGCCGCAAAATATTTATCCTCATCATACCTGACCTGGTACGGCAGTACGCGGTAAAAAACAGAAAGAGTTTCGGCGTCGGCTTCATTCAGCATAGAACCGCAGCTGCGTTTTAATTGAATACGCTGTTTTTTCTCAAGTGAGTCAATGCGGACGAAAAATTCTCTGATTAAATCAGTCATAATCTGCGACCTCCTTTCTGTAAACTTTTGATTTGATTCTTTCGGCTGTCATCATCAGTTTAACTCCTCCGCCAAGCCGTTCAACAAAAGTGTCATATTCCCTCAGGCTTGTCAAATAAAGCATTTTTTTCCACGAATTCAGGCACTCGTTCATTTTTTCAATCCCGATACCGCTAAGCGTCGGCACCCACTCAAAAAATTTTTGTTTGCAGTTAAAAAAGTATCTGTTTACTGTGCGTTTCCGTTCAGAAGCCGTAATACCGGATGCAGCGTCAAAGCCCATTTCTTTCTGCAAAGACTGAATATTTTTTTCAAGTGCACTTCCGATTTTTTCAGCAAACTCCAATGCCTGCACAACGAAATCAAAACGTTCCTGAGATTTGATCAATTCATACGGCATTGTATATTCGCCCTTACCGATATCCAGATATGAAGCGTTATTTGTAACAACCTCATAGGTCTGAATGTGTATGTGATCCGTTTCAGCTATATCCATATACTGCCCTATAACCTCAGGCGCATTTTTATCGCAGTTTAAAATCGAACCCAGATTACGCCAGTTTTCCTTTTCAATGTTCGGTTTCAAACTTGAACGTCCATCTTTTTTGTACAGATAGGTAACATAAGGGTCGCTCCACGCCTCGTAATTATTGTAATTCATTCCCTGCTCGAAGTACATTGACGATACGTTTTGTTCATTATCTGTGAGTAAACGTATCCTTCGGCATGGAAACATCAATCCGTACAGCAGAGATGTGTCTGCCACCTTCTTTTTGAATTCAACTTTTTCGTTTCCGTGCCACTGAGGTGCAGGATTATCATATTTATTATACTTTGAAACCGGAACCATGCCGAAAACCAAGGTCTCAAATAGATTCCTGCCCTTAACGATACTGTAAACAGGAGGCGCTCCATTTGGAGTTGACGGATAATCCTGTGCTCCCGCAGTACAGAATAAATTAATGGCACACAGCGCTTTGGCTGCTTCCTTGAATTCCATCACAACATCATCTTCATAATTATGATCGAAATGCACATGATTGTTTCCGCTGGGATATATCGGATTAAGATTAGAAACGGATTTAATTTTAGAATCCTGACCCCATTCATTTTCACCGCATTGAAGAAACGGATGAAAAGGATCAAGCAAATCGAATCTTTCGCCGTCTTTATTGCATAAATCAATATACCGCTCGATTTTCTCCATATCGAACTGTCCGCTGTCAAGCAGATCTTCTATATCAATTCTGTTCTGAGGCTTATAAACATCCATCAGAAATACAAAAAGAAAACGATATATACCGAATTCGTAATTGGGCATCTGATCCGTAATCTCAACAAGCTCCGGCGCGTTATCCAAAACGTCAAGTATTCTCATATCGAGGACTGTTCCGTTTTTGACGCGTACCGGGATCCATGGTTCTGTCAAAACATTATACATCTCTTTCTCCCTCCTTTTTGATTATAAAGCCGATTTCTTTGTCAGCAATCATGACCGTACTGCCAGCACATGATACTGCCGTTTCAGTCGGCAAAACATTTTCGTCTTCCGCCATAAACATTTTTACGCCAAACAGCTTGCCTTTACCGTTCAGTCCGTATCCTTCAAGTTGTTTTACTGAATTCTGCCGTACAGTTATACTATACAGCATGACTTTTTTGGCAAGCTCCGAAGGTATCAGTTCGTCCTTTTCAATCAGCGCCGAAATCTCATCATAAAGCTTCTGCGGAATAATGGCAATTTTTGCGGTGTCTTCACCAAGCCTTGTTTTGGCAGCCGCCCAAGAGTTTTCATCATCGCCGAATATTCCCGATTCAGCCTCAGCCAATCCGAAATTAGTACGTTGAGGAGTGGATAATTCAGCAATGCCGGCTTGTCCCGCTTTAAATTCATCCTTAAACTGCATTTCAAAAAAGCGCTCCGCCTCCGCATCCGAAATAATATTTTTCTGATATACTTCGTTCACAAGCTGCGGAATATCTCCGGGTATCTGAATACTGCCGCGTTTTTTCAATAATAAAGCGGTTCTGTCAAGCAGCAGCTTATAATAAATCAATCCGGAAGCACCGTAATTATCATTTTCAGGAACAATAATTGTGAGTCTGGCTTTCCGCAAAGTTTCGGGACGTTTTGTGTCGCTGTGTCTGTGGAGTCGTCCCGAACGTTGAAGTATTAAATCTATCGGTGCTATTTCGCTCATCA
>JBJFHS010000273.1:0-2243 GCA_051893885.1 Eubacteriales bacterium | reverse complement strand
AGGGTTAGCGGTCCCTGCGAGCTCACTCCACTACTTCTAAGGTCGAGGATATCTAAATCAACCCGTGAGGCAAGCTGACCCGTCCGAAGTGATACCGCCACCCTTGCATTTCACAAGACATGAACCACCTCTTTTGAAGTTCTTGCCAAGCTTCTTACAAGAAGCGTCCGCGTCCCCCCGTTTCCCCACATCACCCAATTACCTCACGTGCGAGCTGACGGGCGAAGATTTCGGCGCTCAGGGAGGCTTCTTTGAATTCGGAGGCGCAGGAGCCTATTTCGATGATGAGCGAGCCTTTGGTGTACTGCTCGTTGAATGAGGCGGAGCGCAGGTTGATGTCACGCATGAGGTCGGGGCAGTCGCCTTTGATTAAGCACTGGAGTCTGGCTGCGAGGGAGAGGTTGTCCCGCCATCCCGTGTGCCCCGAGCCTCCGTGGTCAGTCCCGACGACAAACATCATCTGCGCCGCCTCGGTTGAGTTTTCGATAAGCGCGGTCGGTGCATAGTATGTCCCGTCAGAAAGCATCATCGAGTCGCGGTGGATGTCAATTATGTAGGAAATCGAGGGGTATTCTTCCAGATATTTCCGTATGGCAAGCGAGGCGTTGTAGTACGACATATTGTAGTCCGGCTCGTCGTACAGTTCTGTCGAGTGAAGCGTCACTATACCGCTGTCGTTCAGAATTTTTGCGACAATATCGCCGATTGCAACGATGTTTTTGCTTTTGTCGAGGCTCCTGTAGTTGTCGTCGGAGGTGTCACAGTAGCTCTCCGTCGCGTGCGTGTGGATGATTAAAACCAGCGGCTCGCCCTCACCGTAAACGGCGTAAAGCTCATCTGCCGGCGGAATGGATCTCTCAGCTGACAGAATTTCGTCCATGTCCGGCTCGTACGGCGTCTCGTTCGTCAGACTCAGCTGAAAATACGGGACGGTGTATTCCTCGTCGCGCGAATTTGGAACGGACGCAGAATCGTTCGGTTCAGACGCTGTTTCGGGCTGGACTTTTGCTTTTTCGGTATCCGGAGTGACTTCGCTTTCGCCTGCTTTTGCATTCGATACAACAGTCGCGTCGTGACCGGTGACCGATTTTATGACAAAACCGGCTATGCTCCCGGCGGAGATATCGAATTTTCTGCAGACGTAGACTCCGCAGAAAACCGCCGCAGTGAGAGAGATAAGGCACATGGCTGAGACAAAAATCCGCTTCAGCAGAATTCCGGCCTGCTCCCGCCCGTCTTCATCCGATGGAACGTTGTTGTTTTGCTCATGCGATGCGCCCGATTCCGCCTGAGTGTTTTCGGGTGAATCAGCTGTGTTTTTTTCTGTTTCTTCCGCTTTATTCTCCGCTTCTTCCGATTTCTGAGTGTTTTCAGCACCGAGCAGCGCGATTTTTTCTTCGTCCATTGTTTTTCCCTCCCACCGGCATTGAGTTCGCTTCCTTGATAACTATACCTATAGTCAAGTATATTCGGCTCATCGGCTTCTTATGAGGGGAGAGCGGTTATTTTCGGGAAAACACAGCGCGGTTTACGGCGGCGGCGATTATCGTGGAGATGCTCTCGGCGGAGGCGTCAATGTCGGCGGTGGTCAGCAGCTTCTGACTGAAATAAAACACCGTCGGAACTCCGATTGAGACAACGCGGCACGGCATTGTGGCTGAGCTTATCTCCGACGAGGTGTGCGTCAGGGCAGAGCCGGGGGTCAGACCCATGTCGCTCACCTGTATGACGCTGCACAGCCTTTCACTTTTCGATGCGCACAGTGAGTCTATCGTCAGAACCATATCCGCCCCCTCGCTCTCCGCCGCGACTGACACAAGACGTGAGGTATCGATGCCGGTCTGCGCGGGAGTTCCGGGCGATATCGCAGTGAGCCTGACCCTCCCGACTTCACCGACGGCGAGCTTTCCGCACACGAGCGGGCCTATAGAATCCGCCGCGATGTACCTGTTGCCGATTCCCGCCGCGAGCACCGATTTCGCTTTTCCGATGTACTCCGAAATTATCTCCGAGACACAGGTGGAGAGAAGCATTTTCCGCTCCGCGCCGAACTTCTGTATTTCCCCTGCCGATATTGTTTTGTAGGAAAAGCTCTCGCACTCTCCCTCGAAAATCTCCCAGCCGTGTTTTTCCGTTCTTTTCGGAGTTGGCAGGGATGGATAATCGGACTGCTCCATGCCGTAAAAGTCGTGCAGAAGATCGCTTTTTCTTGTATCCATGCCGGACTCCTTCTGCTGATGTAA
>JBJFHS010000272.1:0-8891 GCA_051893885.1 Eubacteriales bacterium | reverse complement strand
GACAAGCCTGGATTCATAAGGAGGTGGCTTTGGAACCTCCTTATGCGCCCTCCGCGCAGGAGATAAAATTAAATTTAAAAGGCATCGCCTTTTATTCCTTTTCCCCTTCCCACAAAATGTAACACAAAGAATTATTTAACACCCTTTAATATTTCACTTATATTACATCTTAAGGAAATATCTTGAAATAAAAAACCGCCTGTGGTAATATATTCACGCAGGATGAAGGCGAATCGGCGTCTTAACGTCCGCAACACAAAAAATTTTTATTTTTATAAGGAGCACAGATAAAGATGAAAAAGACTCTTTCTCTGATTCTTGCTCTTCTCATGTCCGCTTCATGCGCTTCCTATATCTTCGCTGATGACACTGCCATCGCCGAAGAAGCTACAACCACAGAGGCTGTAGTTGAAGAAGCTGTTGAAGAAGCTGCAGAGGAAGCTACCCCTTATGATCGCGCTATCACATTCCTCAATACCTATGGTATTATGAAGGGTATGGAAGACGGTCTTCTCCACGCTGAGAAGGACGTTGAGCGTTATCAGATGGCTCTCTTCCTCGGTCGTATTGCTACCGGTTGGGTAGATGACGATTCATGGGAAGACTTTGACGCAAACGATTCCGGTTTCGCAGATCTCAAGGGCACAGCTGCTGAAAATGTTTACGGCGCTATGTCTTACGTAAGCCAGAAGGGTATCATCGAAGGTTACCCGGACGGAACATTCAAGCCCGAGCAGGTTGTTACCTATCGTGAAGCTCTCACAATGGCTGTTCGTACTCTTGGTTACCAGGGTCTCGAATATCCTTGGGGCTACATCGAAAAGGCAGTTGCTCTCGGCCTCACTGACGGCATCACAGGCGTTGCTTACACAGACGTAATCAACCGCGGCGTTGCTGCTCAGATTATCTACAACGCAATGTTCGCTGACAACTCCAAGCTCGGTCTCGCTAACTTCGGCAGAGCTTTCGGTTGGGCTGACATTCTCGTTACATCCACAGTTGTTAACGATACAACAACCGCTAAGGATGGCACTGATGTAAGAGCTACTTACACCAACGCTGCTTACAAGACTCCCACAGGTTACGTTGCATTCCAGATGATCGAATCCGACGGTACACTCGGCAAGGACATCTACTATGTACAGTCCTCTGAACTCGGTCTTGCAGGTCACGAAGACGAACTCGCCCTCGGCGCACCTTACGCAGCACTCTTTGAAATCGACGAAGATGACAATCTCGTTGAACTCGTAGCAGCAGAACCCTATGCAGCTACAACAGTTAAGAACGAAGGCAGAACTGACAACGAAGGCGTTGCATACGATACAGTAGACAATATCGCTGCATACCTCAAGGATTACACTCTCGTTGACAAGTACTCCGCTAAGGTTCTTGCTAACTCCGGCAAGCTCGCTAACGAACTCATCGTTGCTCAGGCTGCTGAACTCACAAAGACAGTTATCGACTACGCTAAGACTCCTTTCGCATTCGACTGGGCTACTGGCGATATTCTCGAAGCTACAAAGAAAGACGGTAAGTATATCGTTGACGAAGACGGTAACTACGTAGAATACGTTGTTAAGTACTACTACAACGCTGAATACGATTACTACTTCGAAATCAAGACAAAGGAAACTGTTTCCGGTTCTCTTGAGTATGTTGGTATCTCCATCATGACTGAAGACGACGTTGCTGAACTCCGTAAGGCTATCGACAAGGCTTGCGAAGTTGAAGTTGCTGACGGTCTCGGATATGTTTCCGCTAACATCGGCGGTATCTACGCTACACTCACAACTTACGACCTCGACGACGACGGTCTCGCTGAATACGGCACATACGAATCCTACAACTACGGTAAGATTTCTCAGAAGGCTGACGCTAAGAAGTGCCCGAAGTGCGATGCTAACAGAGATTCTGTTATGATCAACGGCACATGGGTTGACTTCCTTGAATCTGCTGACTGCGGTGCTGATTCTCACATCGACGGCGCATGGTGGCAGGATGAATATGCTCCCGTTCTTGACGAAGACGGCAAGATCGTTTCTGCATATGTAATCTACGGCTACAACAAGGTTACAAAGGAACTCAAGGTTATCAAGACCATCGAAGCTTACTCTGAAGACCTCGTTGACGCTGACACATACTACGCAACAGGCATTCTCCGTGGTTACTCCATCTCCAACGGTTATGTTGTAATCGGCGACCAGAAGATCTACTTCAATGAAGACTTCGGCACATTCGACATCGACAAGGACAGCAAGGACTACAAGGATGGCGCATACAAGGCATACCTCACAAGCATCTTTGACGGACTCTTCAACCAGTTCGTAAGATACTACCTCCTCGACGGTAAGGTTGTTGAAATCGAAACCGTTAAGACAGGCGCTGCAGGCGATTACCTCGTTGTTGAATCCTACGCTGGTATCTCCAACGACGGTTACATCGTTGTAAACGGCTACAACACAAACGACCTCAAGCTCGAAAGATACAGAATCGCAGTATATGACGGTTGGGACGAAGGCGACTTCTTCTGGAATCCCACCAAGATTTCTGACGAATTCGTAAAGGGCAACGTTTATAAGGTTAGATCCTATGACGCAGACGAAGACGTTTACTTCGTTGACGTAATGGGCGATGCTCAGTACGACGCTCAGGGCAACTTCACAGGCATCGATTACGATGTAGACAACGAAGTTGAGCTCACATTCGAGACAGGCTACAGAAACTACATCACAAGCAAGGGCGTTCAGTCCACAAAGAAGGTTTCTTCTTCCGATAAGTACATCATCATCGGTCAGGGCAAGGATGGCTACATGCCTATCGCAGTCTTCGAAGGTAAGGTTACTGACGACAACTGGACTGTTAAGGGCGACCTCCTCGTTGGCGACAAGGATGCTAAGACATTCATCTTCGTTAACGTTAAGGATACAGACGTAACAGGCTTCAACCTCGACGCATGGACCAACGCTGGTCTCGTTATGGTTCTCAAGTACACAGTTCTTGATAAGTTCTATGACGGCGCTGACGCAGAAGACTGGTACCTCAACGGTGCTACAGAATACGGCAATGTAGTTGCATTCAACTTCCTCAACGGTAAGTTTGACGACGTTAAGGCTTCTACAAACCTCAAGCCCAAGGCTGGTAAGGTTTACAAGACCATCGACGGCGTAATTGCTGAAGAAGTTACCAACACATGGAGCAGCATCTGGACAACTATCACAACCACATATGCTGACAGCAAGCTCCTCGAAACAGCTACAGATACTTCCGACTACGTTTACGGCGTACAGGTTCCTGTTGTTGAAGATTACTTCGGCGACGACGCTAAGAAGGCTCTCTCTCTCAACGAAGTTAGAGGCATCTTCGGCATCACAGCTAAGGCTACAGACCTCGTTAACTCCATTAAGCTCGTTCTCCTCGAAAAGGACGGCGATGTTGTAACAGACATCACACCTTACGGTAAGGACGAATGGAAGGCTGACGTTAAGGCTGGTCTCCAGTCTGTAAACGCATACGCTGTATACGCTATCAGAGATGACGGCACAGTTGATGCAGTTCTCTACATCGACCCCGACACAGCTTACATCATTGCTACTGACGACGAAGTAAAAGTTACATCTGATAACGCTCTCCAGCTCGCAGTTGATGCTGGTATCGTTGCAAATGTAGAAGCAGAAAAAGTAACAACAACCATTAACGGTGTTGATACAATTACTTACGCTATCAACTCTATCGGCTTTGAATTCATCGGCAGCGGTGCTACAAAGGATAACCATGCAGCAGTTGAAGCTCACGGCTACTTCTGGGATTACATGAGCAGATGCGATGTTATTGACTGGCACGTAACAGTAAACGGTGCTCCCGTTTATGGTCAGGACATCACATACACAACTTATGAATATCCTGAAGTAATCGGTGATTGCGATGCTGACGGTAAGTGCGACCTCATCAACGCATTTACAGCAGCTCTCAAGGATGTTACAGTTGCAAACGGCGATTCTATCGTCTTCACAGCTGACTTCGGCAACTCTGTAGTATTTGAAGTTGTATTCACCATCAATGCTAAGGGTGAACTCGCAGTTTCCTTCGCAGGCGTTCCGAACAATCTTATCGGCACTACTGTTCCTGCTGTAGTTCCCGCTGAAGACATCAAATAATTCATCTTTAAAGTACACCTTATAAAACTTTAAGATACTAAGACCTCTGGGCCGATTCCCGGGGGTCTTTCCTTTTGCCAAAAATCATTTGCCGTGCAAATCGTTTGCCTTGAATTCACGCCGAATATATGCTATAATGAAAAAAATCAATCAATATGTAAGGTAAAACTCAAACATGAACGAATTTCTGCCTGTTTCGCCTGAGGAGCTGACTTCTCAGCCGGATTTCGTATATGCAAACGGCGACGCATATGTCGATCACCCGTCGTTCGGCGCGGCTATAATCGGTCGTGTCCTGCAGAACGCGGGCTTCACCGTCGCAATGCTGCCCCAGCCGAACTGGAAGGACTGCTCGGACTTCAAAAAATTCGGCAGACCGCGGCTCGGCTTCCTCGTTTCCGCCGGAAATATCGACTCAATGGTCGCGCACTACACCGCCGCAAAAAAACGCCGCAGCGAGGACTACTACTCCCCCGGATGCAAAGCCGGACTTCGCCCTGACCGCGCCACAATCGTCTACTGCAACCGGATCCGCGAGGCTTACGGCGACATCCCGATCCTCATCGGAGGCCTTGAGGCGAGCCTGAGACGATGCGCACACTACGACTACTGGACTGACAAGGTGCGCCGCTCAATCCTCGTCGACTCGAGAGCCGATATTCTGATGTACGGCATGGGCGAGAGGTCGGTCGTGAGACTTGCGGAGCTGCTCGACAAAGGAGTGCCGGTGAAGAAAATCCGTGACGTCCGCGGCACAGCCTACCTCGCGAAAAAGCCGGACAGCGCGGATGAAATTCCCTCGGAAATACTGAAATTCGGCTGCGAGGCGGGCTTCGACGAATACGGATTACCTAATGGCTACACATACGACGAGCTCAAGGACGACAAGGAGACCTACGCCCGCGCCTTCGCAGAGCAATATAAGGCAAACGATGCCGTCCGCGGCAAGTGCATAGTCGAGTATTACGACGACAAAATGCTCGTTGTCAACCCTCCCCAGCCTCCGCTTGAGAGAGAGGAGCTCGACGCGGTTTACGCACTTCCCTACACGCGCACCTACCACCCGATGTACGAAAAAATGGGAGGCGTCCCAGCGATATCGGAGGTAAAATTTTCCATCACACACAACCGCGGCTGCTTCGGCGGATGCAATTTCTGCGCGATAGCGTTCCATCAGGGCAGAGCAGTGCGTTCGCGGAGCATAGAGTCGTGCGTCGAGGAGGCAAAGCTGATTTCACAGATGCCGGACTTCAAGGGGTACATCCACGATGTTGGCGGCCCGACGGCGAATTTCCGCTATCCGGCGTGCAAACAGCAGATTGAGCACGGTGTCTGCGCGAACAAACGCTGCCTTTTCCCGAAGCCGTGCAAAAACCTCATAGCGGATCACAGGGAGTACGTCGAGCTGCTCAGGGCAATTGAGGCTGTCCCGGGGGTGAAAAAGGTGTTCATCCGCTCGGGAATCCGGTTTGACTACGTTCTGGCGGACAAGTCGGACGAGTTTTTCAAAAAGCTGGTGCGGGATCACGTGAGCGGTCAGCTGAAGGTCGCGCCGGAGCACTGTTCGGACAACGCACTGAAGCGAATGGGCAAGCCGTCGGTTGAGGTGTACGACCGTTTCCGCGAGAAGTTTTTCAGGCTGACAAAGGAGGCGGGCAAGGAGCAGTACCTCGTGCCGTACCTGATGTCGTCGCACCCCGGCTCAACTATGGACGACGCGGCGTGCCTGGCGTACTACACGAAGCAGACCGGTCTCGACCCGGAGCAGGTGCAGGACTTCTACCCCACCCCCGGCACGGCGTCGACTGTGATGTACTACACCGGACTTGACCCGTTCACCCTCGAGCGCGTTCAGGTGTCGACGGATTACCGCGAAAAGCAGCTCCAGAGAGCACTATTGCAATGGCGGCGGCCCGAAAACCGCTCAAAAATCCGCGAGGCGATGAACTACTGCTCGGATGTGGGAAAATATTATCTCTCCGAACTGCTGGGAAAGGGAGACGCGCCCAAAACTCAGGCAAAAAATTCGGGCGGACATCATAAAAACAGTGAGCCAAGCAGCGTTAAATCAAAATCCGGCGGCAAACAATACACTAAGAGCGGCATTAAGACCGGTGGAAATAAAGACAGAGCTGTTAATACAGAACATAAATCACAAAAAAATAACAAAACCGGCAAAAGCAGCAGCAACAAAATCGGTAGCAGCAAAAGCTACAAGAAGGGCGGCGGGCGATGAAAATACTGATGGTGACGATGGCGATGGAGATCGGCGGTGCGGAGACGCATATACTCGAGCTGTCCCGTGAGCTGATCCGGCGCGGGCATTCGGTGACGCTGGCGTCGTTCGGCGGTGTTTACGCGGATGAGCTTGAGAAATGCGGCGTGCGCAACATCACCCTTCCCCTGCACACAAAGCATCCGGCGCGTGTAATTGAGTCGTATGCGGGCCTGAAAAAGCTGCTGCGCGAAGAAAAATTCGACATAGTCCATGCCCACGCGCGGATTCCGTCGTTCATAGTCGGTCTGCTGAACGATTCACTTACCGAAAACGGGGTAAAATTCCGCTTTGTGACGACGGCGCACCTGAATTTTTCGGTGAATCCGCTCTGGCGAAGGATATCGCGCTGGGGCGAGCGTGTGATGGCGGTGTCGGACGACATAGCGGACTACCTCGTGAAGGAATACGGCTGCCCGCGCGAGAGGATCTACACGACGATAAACGGCATCGACACCGAAAAGTTTTCGCCCGACGTGGATTTTTCGCCGGTGCTGGAGAAGCATGATCTGAAAAAATCGAACAGGCGGATAGTCTACATGAGCCGGCTTGACCCCGACAGAGCGGAACCGGCATACCGCCTTCTGGATATTGCGCCGAAGATAGGAGAGCGGTATCCGGACGCGGAGATTATAATAGTCGGCGGCGGCGTAAATTTTGACGAGCTGAACATGATAGCCGGCAGAATCAACGAAAGCGCAGGCAGGAATCTGGTAACAATGACGGGTGCGGTGTCCAACACAAACGAATACTGTGCCGCTGCGGACGTGTTCATCGGTGTGTCGCGCTCCGTTCTCGAGGCGATGTCCGTCGGAAAAGCGGTGATAATTGCAGGCGGACAGGGCGCGCTCGGCATATTTGACGAAAGTAAAGTGAACGCCGCGGTCGATACGAACTTCTGCTGCCGCGGATACGAGCCATATAGCGCGCCGAAGCTGTTTGAGGACATATGTACCCTCCTTGACGACGGCAGAATGCGTGAGGAATGCGGCAGATTCAACCGGGAGTTCATACTGAAAAACTACACGGCCTCGCGCATGGCTGACGACTACCTCGCGATGTATAAGGACACTCTCGCCTCGCCGGTGTGTTTCAGAGGAAAGTCGGACGTCGTGGTCAGCGGCTACTACGGCTTCGGAAACTTAGGCGACGAGAGTCTGCTCGACACGATAGCCTCCTCCGCTGCGGAAGAGATACCGGGGATAAAAATCGCGGCTCTGACAAGGCATCCGAAAGCTGACGGCAGGCGGACGGGGCTGAAATGCGTCTCGAGGTTCAATTTTCCCGCAGTTTTCCGCGAGCTGAGCCGGACAAAGGTGCTGATTTCGGGCGGCGGTTCGCTGCTTCAGGACAAGACGAGCAAGCGGAGCCTCAGATATTACGCGGGAGTGATGCGCGCGGCGGAGCTTTTCGGCAAAAAGGTGTATGTGTACGCGAACGGAATCGGCCCCATCCTTCACGAGCCGAACAAAAAGCGCGCTGCAAAAGCTGTGACGGCGGCGGACGTTGTCTCGGTTCGCGACGATGGGTCGAAGGCGGAGCTTGTGTCCCTCGGAGTTCCGGCAGACAAAATCGAGGTGAGCGCGGATCCGGCGTTCCTGATAGCGGACAAAATCAGCGAAAAGGTGGAGCGGAGTGCGGAAAAGCGGCTCGCTCATCTGCTTGGCGCTGAAAAGACGGAGTTCTTCGCAGCAGAGGAATTCTTCGCTGTATCAGTCCGCCTTATGGATGTAAGCTCGACTGACTGCACGCAGCTGACCCCGCGGGACGAAGAGATACTGCGCGAGGTTGAAAAATCGGCCGTATATATCGCGAAAAAGCACAGAATGACGCCCGTAATCATCCCGATGCAGGAGTCCCGCGACACTGCGATATCGGAAAAGCTGTCGGAGATGCTCTGCGGCGACGGGGTGAGCGCGAAAATCTACACGCCGTCGAGTGCGGGAGAGCTGATATGTGTGCTGCGCCGCGCGTCCGTGCTGATTGGAATGCGTCTCCACGCTATCATATTCGCCTCGTCAGCCGGAGTCCCCGTGATAGGTCTGTCCTACGACCCGAAGGTGACGTCGTTCATGCGCGAGCTCGGTCAGAAATACACAATAGACCTGTCCGGCGAAGGCATAAGCGTCTCTCTCGAGTCATACGCCGACGAAATAATCGAAAACCGCCCCCGGATAGCAGGCGACATATCAGAAGTAGCGTCGACCCTGAAGCAAAAAGCCCGCAAAGACGTAAAGAGGCTGAGTGAGCTTTTGTGAATGGGGGAGATGAGGGGAACGGGGGGAACGGGACGCTTCTTGTAAGAAGCTTGGCAAGAACTTCAAAAGAGGTGATTCATGTCTTGTGAAATGCAAGGGTGGCGGTATCACTTCGGACTGGTCAGCTGGCCTCGCGGCTTGATATAGACATCCTCGACCTTAGAAAGGGTGGAGCGAGCTCGCAGGGACCGCCAACCCTGCTCG
>JBJFHS010000271.1:0-8905 GCA_051893885.1 Eubacteriales bacterium | reverse complement strand
CATGCTGCTGCTTTTTTACGGCCGGGACATTCCGGAAATGCAGCGGTATCACGCCATGTTCCAGCGCAGTATGGAGCTTTGCACCGACTTATCCGCAGAGGAGCGCGATCAGCTTGAGGGAGAGGCCCTGCTGCGGCTGTCATTCCTGTACTTCAACGACATCTCCGCCATGAGCGCATATCACAGGCAGATCCGCGCTCTCATCCCCGCAGACCGCAATCCATGGACGCAGGGCTCGCCATCCGTTTTATTGCTCTATCACAGCGGCAGCGGCAGACTGGACAGTGAGAACGCCGAGATGCGGGAATGTATGCCCATTTACAGCCGCGTTGCAAGCGGACATGGCAGCGGTGCGGCGACCGTCATGCAGGCTGAAACGGAATTCATGCGCGGAAACCTCACCGACGCCGACATTCTCTGCAGACAGGCGGCTGAGCAGGCTCTGGAGGCGGGGGAATACAGCATTTACACCGTTGCCGCCGTTCTCTCATCCCATCTGACACTGTATGAGCAGCCTCCGCGGAATGACTTTTCCCCGCTTGACCGGGCTGCTGACACACTTCGGCGTGCTCATCAGTACCGTTTGCTGACCACCGTGGAGCTGGGTCGGGGATGGCTGAGCGCACTGGTGGGACAGACCGAGCAGCTTCCCGCGTGGCTGACGTCGGAGGGCTCCAGCATGGCGCAGGTGTTCCCGCTGATCGAGCCGATTTTTCAGGTGATCGTGGGACGTGTGCTGCTTGAGCAAAGCCGGTGGACTCAGGTTTCCGCACGGACTCCCCGACTGCTCAGATCATGCGCCGACGCCCGATTCGTTCTGTGCAGCGTCTATGCCCATCTGCAGAACGCCGTGGCTCTGATGCATCTCGGAAAGGAATCGGACGCACGGCAGGCGCTCTGTGAGGCGTGGTCACTGGCACTGCCGGACGGAATACTGCTGCCTTTTGCCGAGAGCGACCCATGTCTTGACAATCTGCTTGAAAATCTGACGGATGAGTTGGAGAACAGTGAAGCACGTGAGAAGCTGCACACCCTCGCCGAAAGATTCCGCGCCGGACGTGAGAACTCAAAGCGTGAGGATGCCGGTTGTGAGGACTCCGTACAGGAACACAACTTTTCGGTGAGGTACGGTCTGACTGAGCGTGAAATGGAGATCGCACGTCTGGCAGCACAGCGCAAGAGCAGCCGTGAGATCGCCGAGACCCTGAGCGTTACCGTCAAGTCAGTGAACAACCGCCTGAACGCCGTCTATGAGAAATTGGGTCTGGGCGGAGAGGGTCGGAACAAGCGTCAGGCACTTGAGAGATTCATAAAAGGTTCGTGATTTTTTCATAAAAATTGGGGTAATAATTACCCTACACAATTCGATACCGCCACTGTATAATTTTAGTTATACAGTGGCCTTTTTTTGTGTAAAAGAGGGTGAGGGCCGACGGAAATGCCCCGATAAAGCCAGTTCAGGCACACATGGGACAGTTCTGCGGACAGCGAGTTTAACATCGAAATGTTCGATATCGGTACGTCACCCAACAGAAGGATACAACAACCAAGGAGGATATAAAATGAAACACAAATGGCTTCAAAGATTAACGGCGATGCTTCTGACTCTGGCACTCTCCGTCCAGATTGTCTCGCCGGCACTTGCCTCCGTAATCCATGAGCAAAACGGTAATATTACCATCGTGGACGCGGACGGAAATGTGCTCGAGAGCAAATCCCAGGATGAGTGGGAGGAAGCATATCCGTACGGCGTTTTTGCCTTCAAGGAGACTCAGGTCAATCTGAAGGAAGGCGACACGGACGGCAACGAAAAGGGCACTCTGACCCTGTACCGTCTCGGCGGAACGGAGGGCCGTGCTGATGCGCTGGTCGTTCTGGTACCCGCTGCGGCGCAGATCGAGGAAGACAGGATGTCCTATGCCAACGCTGCCGGAACGAATGATTATCGGGTGACCGTGGAAGACCCATGGCCCATCGCGCAGTATCAGGCGTACGGCGGCACCGGTGAAATCATTCGCGCCGGAGGAGCTATCACCACAATTACCGAAACTCCCGACGATGATGAGGGTGGTCTGACTACCCAGACACTTGTGGCTCCGGCAGAGGATGCAGACAGCTACCAGTGGCAGATGCAGATCAAGCTCTACGGCTCCTATGTACAGAGATGGTCCGACATCAACGGTGCTACCGGCGCGGAGATGGTCATGTCTCCCGAGCTGCTGAACCGTATTGCGGACGAAAACTACACCTACGACTTCCGCTGCTTCTATGAGGTGAACGGGGTCAAATACTGCTCCGAGAGCTGGCAGGGTGAGGCTTATGAGCCTGAAGCAGATTACATCCCGCCCATCATGCCCGACGACTTTGTTGACGACCACACCCGCACCGACTCCGTCATTGAGTTTGAAGGCGAAGAATATGACAACTATACCTTCCTTGTAGTCTTTGCCGACGGTGAGTGGGAAAAAGAGATCACCTTCGAGGCACTGGACGACGATCTGCATGAGTGCGCAGAGGTTGTGAACGTCGTCGTCATGGAATCGCGCGGTGCAGAGGTCTATTCCAATGCCTGCACGGCTTCCGTCGCTATCGAGGATGACGAGGAGGAGATTCCCAGCGCAATGGGCTTTGCCGAGACCGAGATCTGGGCTGACAAGGCTGCCGGAAGTGTCCGAATCCCCCTGATGCGCGAAAGCGACGGCCTGCAGTACGTGACCGCTGCGGACTACACAACCGAGGACGGAACCGCTGTGGCCGGAACCGACTATGCAATCAACACCGGCACGGCTGTCTTCCCGTCAGACCTGGATTATACATATATTGAGATCGATCTGGTCAACGACGGTATCCCGCTTACTCAGGAAGACAGTGAACTTTCCTTTACCGTGAAGCTGACTGAAGCAAAGGGCGGCGGAGGAAGCACACTGATCGAGGGCATGGACACCGTCACCGTCCGTCTCTACAACTCCTGCGAGGGCAGCGGAGAGGAAAATCTTGCAACCGCGCTGTACTCCCCCGATGAGGTGGATCTGACCGGCGCAGTAGCTGATACCTCCGCTATTGTTCCGGCAGGCGGCAGTGTTACCGCTTCATATGTGGCGCCCGCAGCTGACATTCAGGGTGAATACATCGCAGACGGAATCGCAGACAGCGGAATCAGCCCCTTTACTTTCACCTATCCCGGCGTGCTGACCTTCTCAGGCGCACACGGCTTAGGCTACTGGACCGACTACGCCCTGCTGGCCAATGAGAATCTCACCAAATTCAAAAGTTATAACCCGATAACCATCGCAGTGTCACCCGACGGATTAGAAAACAGCGACGACTTAGAGAATTATGTGACAAATGCCGGTTCCCTCTGGAGCACAGGATACCGTGTAGGAAACACCGGCTGGGGATTTACTACCCAGAAGGGCGGCACCATGGTAATGAACATCCCCAATCTCTATGACCGTTACAGCAGCGTGACTGTCAACACCTACAACCGGTCCGAGCGCAGTGCCAAGGGTTGGTACGGTGCGGATGACTGGTCATATCCGGAATTCACGGTCACCGGAGATAACGGATATGTCATGTTACATGATAATGCCGGTTCAAACACCTGGGAATTCCATGCCGTAACCTTATCCACCGGATACGATGGATTAGCCGAAAAATACTCCACTCAGCTGAAGTTCTTACAGCATTACACCGGATCAGGGTTCGAAGGTGACGCCAGCTGCACGATCCAGCTGCTTGCCGGCTTCATGGCCCGCCGGACTATTAATCTGCCCATCGTGCGGATCTATACGGCGGATGACGATTACCTGCAGGAAAACGCTGCAAGCCTTCATGAAACCATCAAGCCGGTTATCTCACTGAGCGCGGGAAACGGCGGTACCACATATGACGGCTCAAAGCTTTACAACAATTCGCTGGTTCTGGTATCCCGTGGAGACAACGCAAGCTCCTACACCTTTGCAAGCCAGTATAACGGCGGACTGAGCAACAAATCCCTCTTCTTCAGCACGGAGGACGCATCAAACAAGTACCTCTATCCGAACGACAAGAACGAAAATATAACATCGAATGTCACCTCCGGCGGCGGCTCGATGAGACTGCTGATGACCGCTAAAGACGCCAACAAGAATGTGCAGGGCTACGTCAACGTGGTCATGGACCGTGAGCAGACCTTCTCCATGGAGATCGCCCCATCCGTTCCGCGTCTCAGCGAAGACGACAAAACCACCATCGACCCGGACAAGATCGCGGAAACATGGGATGATTTCTGGAATAAGGTTGCTGCTAACGGCGGCGCGACTTATACCTACCGCGAGGTCAACTGGGACTTCTCAAACGGAAATGACGGCTTCAGCGATCCGAAAGAAGGCATACTGACCAAGGATATGTTCGGAAGCGAAAACAACGGAAGCCTTTATGAGAGCCCGGCGCTGAAAAACGTCAGGTCCATCAATTTCAATCTGAACGAAGACGACCTGATCCTGATAAACGGTATTGCTTACGCCGGTAACGAGGACATTCCGATCTCCGCAAATCTGTTCCTCAACGACAACATTACCCTTTATTACTACGACGCGGATTATGTCACCAGCGAAAACACCA
Source organism: Eubacteriales bacterium (assembly GCA_051893885.1). Classification (GTDB taxonomy): domain Bacteria; phylum Bacillota; class Clostridia; order Oscillospirales; family CAG-272; genus UMGS1696. The sequence goes on along the minus strand of JBJFHS010000271.1, from coordinate 4,303 downwards.
TGCTGGCCACCATTTCCCGCATTGAGCGCTATATCGACCTGAACGACGACGGCGTGGTTAACGGCTACATCAATCCGACCACCGGCGAGTTCGTACCGGCTGATGATGAGTATGCCTACTCCGAGGAAAGCGGCGTCGGTACATACTATGTACTGCCCTCACTTACGGACAGCGACTACTCCATCACCGATCTTGCACCGCGTCTGGGAGCGGACGGAGAGTACCACCAGATCGTTCTGAAGGTCTATTACTCCATGCTGCCGCGCTGCCTTGTGGTTCCGGCAGGTGCAAGCGATGCAGACACTGCGGAGGTCATTCCCGCTTTCGTCACTGCTGTAACCTCAGCCTCTGTCCGCAGCTCCATGAGCGACGAGCAGCTGGGCTACCGCTATATCGACCACGGCGGCACCGGCAGCGGCAAGCTGATGTATGGGGCAGCGGCCTCGGTCATCTCCACTGTTGATATACCGCTGGGCGGAGATTTCAGTCCTGCCACTGTTGAAGGCGAGAATGTCACATGGAATCCCGACTGGAGCGGTAATCCCTATCCCGGCACCGAGTTCACCGATCCCCAGCCGATCTATCTGGACGGCACGGTGCTTGGCGACCACTACGCCGTGGGTGATGTGACCTCCGACGGCAATCTGACCGATGAAGGCAAAGAGAGAGTGGCAAACTACCTCAGCTCACTCGAGGAAAACGACACCTTCACTCTCTGCGTGCGTGAGACACCCGTGTCATCCGCCTCAAACTATGGACTGCGGTCGGCACCGGTGCAGTATATGGAAGGTGTGGAATCCTCCCGCCTGTCCAATACATCCACGTATCCCTCCTCTGCAGGTGTGCGTAATCTGACCTCTGCCGGCGAAAAGGACGCAGGCTTTGATTCATCGGCAGCCAACAGCCCCATGAGCGAATATGACATGGGAGGAGAGATCAACCTTCCCGAGCTTGAGCTTGGCATCACCGACTTCGTTTCCATCTCCACCAACGGTCTTGAAATGGCTATTTCGGTGGGTTTCAACCTCTTTAACGTAGGTATGGAAAACGACTTCACGAATCAGGAAGACCACTCATTCCAGCCCGCGGAAGCAAACGCCCTGAAAGACGCCAATGAAGAAGCGATCGACGGCGTTAAGAATGCATGGAACTCCCTCTTCGGCACAAAAAATGCTCAGACCGGTCACAAAGAGGGCGGTTATTATGACGCGATCGGCGAGTGTCTCGATAAACTTCAGGACGCCCGCTGGGGTACCGGCAACCCCGACGACGGAACGGGTTATGACGGTACGATAATTTCCAAGGGCTTTGAAGTAAGTATTGCCATAAACTTCACATTGCTGCTGAAGTGGGACGCCATCGAGAACAGATTCTTCTTCAACCAGATGATGGTAATAGTGGCGGCTTCGCTGGAATTCTCCTACACCGTTTATCTGACCCCGTGCCCGATCTTCTTCTGCTGCGTTACCGTCGGATTCGGTATTGAGATAGCAACCGGTCTGGAGGCAAGCCGCGTCAAGGTCATGGGAGATGACGTCAACCTGACGACATACCTGAAAGACAACGATGGCGCTTATGTTCCCGACTCCGGCTGGTCTTACCTCACCGATCAGGAACACATGGGCTATGACGAGCTGGACGAGCCGGAAGAAAACGACTTCATTATGGGCTCACCCGGCTCCAGCTTTACCTATACAACAGACGAAAAAGCCATCGACATCTATTTCAGCGGTACACTCTATGTGGAAGCTGTGGGTGATCAGCCCGAAGGCTTCAGTCCCGGCACCATCCGTTCAGCCGGAGATGAGGCAGTCACCGTCAAGCTGGCTAAAAAAGTCGACGGCAATAACAACAACCAATCATACAAACTGAAATTCACTGTAGTGGACGACGGAAAGTTCCGCTACGTCAACGGTAACGGCGATTATTATCGTCTGGAGACCTCCGGCTGCGCTTTGGTGGACCGCATCGTGGAGATCGACCGCCAGACACACGACGTCTACTTTGCCGGAATCAGCTTCTCACCCGAGGCTTCACTGGAAATCTCTCTGGGCATGGGAATCGAGATTCTCAAGGTAGAGCTGTTCATCAACGTAAGCGTCGGCTGCTCCTTCGCGGTTCTTGCCCACGACTCGGCGGACTACGCGGGAGAAGAAGCGACAAACAGCAAATTTGTTTTCAACGAATTCTCCATGGCGGCCGGTGTGGGAATCCGCGTGGTGGCGCTGTTGTTCAAATTTGAATTCAACGCCGTCCAGTTCACCGTCACATATGACCGCGAAATCAAATACGACGAGGATACCAACAAAAAGTCCGGCTGGAACTTCATGTGGTACGCCGCAAACCGTCAGATCGGAAGCTACAGCCTGCGTGACGGCGAGGATGACGACATTCTGAAGGTCAATATCATCCTGCCCGGCGAGATGCCCCGCGATGAAGCAGTCTTCAGACCGGAAGACAACATGGATCTGGGCATCACTCCCTTCGCATTCAACCCCAGCGACAACACCGTTCCCTTCCAGTATTCCGGCTACGGCAGAACCGGCGACGCCTTTACTCTCGGCAGCGATCTGGTCTCCGGCAGCACATATGAGCTTGTGACGGCGAACGGCTCCAACTACATCGTTTATACTGTAACCGATCAGTATCAGGACAGCATCAACCAGAGCATGGTGGTTCTCTCCAAGGTACAGGAAACTGCGGTCCCGGACGAGGAGGGTCAGCCCACCTCCAAAACGGCCTTCGGTCTGGTACATCCCACCGACATTGATGAGGATGAGCCGTATCTGGTGCTCGACAATGATGCAAACGGCGACCTTGACTTTGACGCATGGGTTGACGAAAACGGCGACATCTGTGTGGCATGGGTCAGCTACACCGACGACGCCCTTGCTGCATACAATGACGCGCTGATAAACGGTAACGCCATCGACGCAATGGAAGCAGCAGGCAGAAACACCGAGGTCAAGACCGTCACTGTGGATGTAAGCGAAAACGGCAACGGCAAGGGCACAGTAAAATCCGTTTCCGGCAACACTCCGAACCACGGAATGTACTATATGCCCTCCGGCGCGGGAGATATGATATTCTACGCCGAAGCCTGCTATTACAGCGACACCGAACTGACATCTCTGCTTGACTCCTATAAGGCATTCTACGGTGAGACGAACTACGACAAGACTTCAAGCGGTCTTTACTACGGCGAGGACGACCCCACCGCCAACTACCAGATGACCATGAAGCAGATGCGCGCTCAGGTATACGGCAAGAGCTTCTATCCCACCTTTGCAGTTCCGGATTCTGCCGGCAGCGGCTACACTGTCTCCAAAGTGACTGCGCAGAACTGGATAGATGACGGCGTGCAGATCGAAAACGCCAGCCTTGCTGAGGTGAACGGCGACTACTATGCCGCTTACTCCACCGCACAGTCGGCACTGACACAATCCGGCGACGAGCAGACAATCAAAAAGCTCTATCTCCAGAAGCTGACAATCGGCACTGACGGAGATAACGCAGGAAAGGCTGTTCCCTCAAGTGCTGTTGCCCTGCGCAAGCTGGTTGACTGCACAAATGACAACACTTACGACGGCGTTTACACCAGCGGCGGCCTCTCCGAACAATACCGCGACCCGTACTTCTCCAATGTACAGTTCCTGTACGGCAAGCTGGGCACTCTGGTCGGCGAGGAAGAGAACTTTGACGAACAGATCCAGATGCAGTCCTACAGCCTCCGTGCCGCTGCAGAGACCTTCCTCATCTTTGAGATGAACGGCAACACCTATGTGGTTCCGAACGCAAGTCTTGAAAGCATTACCGGCGAAAACAGAGGAAGCATCATCCCGTTCTTCACACGCGAGACAGCCGAGGAGCTGAATAAAGCCGGTGAAAACTCCTCCAACGTAGAGGGCTCGCCCGTTGTCACAAACGTCACCTTCGGCGCGGACGGAAACGGCAACATCGCGGCAGTTTACACCAAGGGCGAAAACGGAACTCCCGGCAACGCTGTTTATTTGACCAAGTACGACCCGCAGAGCCAGACATGGGGTCTCGGCACCCGTCTTGCAATGCGCGATATGGATACAATTGAGGAAGCCGAGGCAAACGGATGGAGCGCAGATGAGACAGCCGCCGTCTGGTATGACACCAACAAAGACGGCAAGGTTGACACAGAGGACGAAGTCTCCAGCTTCACCTTCAACCGCCTGCGCATCGGCCTTGCTGATACGGACAAGCTGCTTGTTGTCACTGAAGGCACTCTGATGGCACTTGAAGCCGTGGAGCAGCAGAGGGCAACCTACGACTC
>JBJFHS010000270.1:0-2270 GCA_051893885.1 Eubacteriales bacterium | reverse complement strand
GGTTTTGGCGTTCGGGTATCTCTTTTTGATGTCGCGGCAGTGCGCCTGCATGGGAGAGAGAACGTCGGCAAGATATCCGAGCTCCTTCGGGAAATACTTCTGGATGAGCAGGTTTACCGAGTGGCAGCAGGAGCTTATCAGTATGTCCCTGTGATCCTCGTGAAGCAGGCGTTCGTATTCGGTTTTTACAATTGTCGCGCCGATTGCGGTTTCCTCGACTCCGGCAAAACCAAGCTTCACGAGAGCTTCGTTCATCGCCTCAATTCCCACGCCGTCGTAATTGGCGATAAAGGAGGGGGCAAGGCTGACATACACGGGGTCGCCCGACTGGATAAGGACTTTGACTTTTTCGGTTTCGTCGACAATTTCCTTTGCGTTCTGCGGACATACGACAAAGCAGTGACCGCAGAGGATGCATTCGTTTCCGATTATGTGCGCCTGGTTGCCCGAGAAGCGGATTGACTTTACGGGACAGTGGCGTATGCATTTATAGCAGTTTTTACAGTTTGATTTTTTTAAAGTGAGGCAGTTAGCCATGAAAATTCATTTCTCCTTATTTTAATTTAGAAAGAATTTTATCATTGAAGAATTCCTTGAAATTCTCCCTGGTAATGCCGGTGTATATTACATCGTCAACAGTTATCGTCACGCCCTCGCGGTTGCACTTTCCGGTACAGAAGCTTCCGGCGAGAGTTACGTCAGATTCGAGATTGTTGTCCGCAATCGCTTTCTGCATTAGCTCGATAATATCGTGCGAACCTTTGAGGTGACATGAGCTTCCGACACAAATTTCGATTACCATAGCACTTTTACCCTTATGTAATTATAAATTAGCCAGAACTTCGTCTTTGAAGAATTCTTCCACCGTGTCGGGAGTTACGGAGCAGAATTTGTCGTCGACCGTAACGCAAACGCCCTGCTTGCACTTGCCCATGCAGAACGTTCCGGCGAGGTCTACCTTATCACCGAGGTTGTTGTCATTGATGAGCTTCTGAAGGCCTTCTACGACATAGCGAGAGCCCTTGAGGTGGCATGAACTTCCGATACATACTGTGATTTTCATGATTTTTTCTCCAATTCTTTATTGCATTTAATTAATTGAAATTAAAAATGTTTATTACTGTCGATTCACTGAAAAGTATATCACAATTCCGCGTTTTTTTCAATAGTCTGTTTTACATAATTGATGAATTTTACACGATTAAATAAAAAAGGCGGCCGTATAAAGCATACACAGCCGCCGTCGAACTTATGTTGATTTATTTGATCACATACCACCTCGTCATGTCGGGGCTCAGAGAATACCCGCGGCGGACAAGCTCCTCAATGAACGCGTTTTCAAGAGCCTGACATGTGCAGAATGCTCCGAAAAAATCCGCCTGAGACTGTATCTGACCCGGCATATGTCTGCGGACTGCTTTGTTTGAGCGCTCGAGCAGTCTTTTCTGAAAATCCGCAGCTGCCTCAAACACCGGCGACAGGATTTCATTGAGCTTATCCCCCTCACCCTTCCGGCAGTCGAGAACCGGAACAATCGGCTTGTATCCCTCTCCGTCCTTCGTGATTTTGCCATCCTCGAGCAGCTTCGCAATCCGATAATTTTCCACTTCACCCTCACCCTTGTACAGCTTCACAAAGGCGTCGAGGCTGTCGGAGGAAATACCGCACTCGTCGTCAATGCGGGAGCTTATATACCAGTATTCGCCGCATCCGCTCGGGTAATAGCTTGCGTTGATTCCGGCGCCGCTCGACCTCTCCTCATAGCATTTTTCGGTTGTTGCGAGAATGAACCATTTTTTGTTGACCTTTCCGAACGGAAGCATATGGCTGGGAAAGTTGTTTTCGGGAATATTTGTACACAGGTATCCCAGCACAAACAGAATCAGTTTTTCGGCCGGCTTATCCGAGCAGGTGAATCCGATTTTCTTTATTTCATCCATCCGCTCAAGCACCATGTCGAGCAGTCCTCCCGCCTCAGAGAACGCGAGGTCGTAGTTTCCGCCCCAGATGTCCGCGTTGTCAGCCTTATTCAGAATCGGGAACATTGTGGAGTATCTGTCGGATACCTGCTTCACCGCCCCGATTTTCAACAGCTTTTCAAGCTCAAATTCAACGTAATCCGCCGCAACTCCCAGCTCGGATGAAATTTCGGTGACGTTTTTTGGCTTTTTGTACGCGCTCAGGCAGATGTTTTTCGCAAGCAGCGATTTCATTGTTTCATTAATTGAACCGAGCGTTTCGCCGTTGGCCTCATATCCCGCAACGCTGAC
>JBJFHS010000269.1:0-2280 GCA_051893885.1 Eubacteriales bacterium | reverse complement strand
CAGCACGTTCCCCGGAAAGGTGCATCTGACCGGCTGGAACCCTCTTATTCCGCGCGACGACAAAAACTCGAGCATCCCTGCCGCGTTCATTGAGATATCTGTCACGAACACAACCGGCGAGGCGATAGATTATTCCGTGGCAGGCTCGCTCCGCAACAGCTATGACAAATCCGTGAACGAACACAGGACAACGGAGACCGGTACGCAGATTTTCCTGCATCAGACAAAACACCCCGCCGACAGCGTTGAATACGGCGACATGACCCTCGCAGTGGACGCAAAAGACGGCGTTTCTTATCAGGAATACTGGTATCGCGGCGGCTGGTACGACTTCCTTGAGAGGTACTGGCGCAATTTCACCGAGGACGACGAGCTGAAAAACAGGCATTACGATGAACCGGGATACTGCGATACCGCGACAATTTCGGTAAAGCAGCACGCCGAGCCGGGTGAAACCGTCCGTTACCGCTTCATTATTTCGTGGAACCGCCCGAACAATTACAATTACTGGAATCGCCTTACCGAAAAGGACGAAAACGGAAACGAGCGCGATGTCTCATGGAAAAATTATTACGCCACACTCTTCAGGGATTCATCCGAGACTGCCGAATACGCGCTGAAAAACTGGGATATGCTCTGGAGCGGCACAAAACAGTATCACGACGAGCTGTTCGCGTCAACTCTGCCGGACGAAGTTACGGAAGCTATCTCCGCGACCGTATCCGTTTTGAAAACCGCCACGGTTCTGCGCCTTGAAAACGGTGAATTCTACGGCTGGGAAGGTATGGGCGAACAGTGGGGCTCATGTGAGGGAACGTGTACGCACGTCTGGAACTACGCATATGCGCTGTGCTTCCTCTTCCCGCAGCTTGAAAGAACGATACGCGAGACTGATTTCAAATACAATCAGGATGTCGACGGTCGAATGGCATTCCGTATGCAGCTTCCGCTCGGTCGTGGAGTAGGCGGATTCCGTGCGTGCGTTGACGGTCAGATGGGCGGAGTTGTCAAGACCTATCGCGAATGGAAACTCAGCGGAGACGACGAGTGGCTTCGCGGACTGTGGGGCAAGGTGAAGAAATCCCTCGAATACGCATGGAGCGAATCGAACTACGACCGCTGGGACAGAGACCACGACGGCGTTCTTGAGGGAAGACAGCACCACACCCTCGACATGGAGCTGTTCGGCCCGTCCTCATGGCTTGAAGGCTTCTATCTCGCGGCACTCAAATGCGGAGCGGAGATGGCTGAGAGAATGGGAGAGCCGGATTCCGCCGCAGAGTATATGGTGCTGTACAACAAGGGGAAGAAATGGTGCGACGAAAACCTGTTCAACGGAAAATGGTACACGCAGAAAATTGACCTGTGCGATCACAGCATTCTTGAAACATTCGGCCCGGACGCGGAAAACTACTGGAACAGCGAATCGGGTGAGATAAAATATCAGATAGGCGAAGGCTCGGAAATCGACCAGTGTCTCGCCGCATGGCACGCGAACATCAACGGAATCGGCGAAATCTACGACAAAGAGCAGCTCCACACGGCTCTCGGCAGTATGTGGAAGAACAACTACATGACGGATATGCGGAGCCACTACAACACATTCCGCCTGTTTGCCGTAAACGACGAGGCCGGAGCCGTAATCTGCGCATATCCGGACGGCACTACCGTTCCTGCAATCCCGATACCGTATGCACAGGAGACGATGCACGGATTTGAATACTCCCTTGCCGGACTGATGATATCCGAGGGAATGATTGACGAGGGTCTGACTATCGTAAAATCAGTGCGTGACCGTTACCGCGGCTACAACCGAAATCCGTACAACGAAATCGAATGCGGCTCCAACTATGCGAGAAGTATGGCAAGCTTTGCGCTGCTTCCGATTTTCTCCGGCTTCCGCTTCAATATGCCTGACAGCGAGATAGGATTTGCTCCGATTGTTGACGGCGATTTCCGCGCTCCGTGGTTTGTCGGCCGTGCGTGGGGCAGCTATACAAGAACGGCAGAACGGACTGAGATTAAGATTCTCGACGGAGAGCTGCGTCTGAAAACACTTTTATTGCCTTATCTCGATGAGGTGAAGTCGGTCAGCGTTGACGGAAAGGACGTTGAGTTTGCGTTTGAAAACGGCAGGCTGTGTCTTGATGTCTGCGCTCGTCGGGAAATTGAGATAAAATAATGCAACCCATTAATAGTGGTTTTCAAATACAAAAAATATATATAAGAGACTAACTATAAAAAGTCAAGCCCCAAAAGAAAAGTTTTGCTAAAAAGTCC
>JBJFHS010000268.1:0-8988 GCA_051893885.1 Eubacteriales bacterium | reverse complement strand
AAATGATAAAAACCGATTGAAGTTCTTGCCAATGACGAAGTCATTATGCTTCATTACAAGAAGCGTCCCCCGTCCCCCCTCGTCACCCCTCAGCTAATGTTATTTGTACGCACCTACCCGCTTTACTTCTTCAACGATTGATTTGAAGTTTTCGAGGGAGACTGTGTTGGGGATGGAGTGGTCGGAGGAGAAGATGTAGCCGCCGTTCTGCTTCAGGGTTGGGACATATCTGCGGATTTCTTCAATTATTGCATCCTTGTCGTCCCATAGGACCGCGTTGATTCCGCCGTGAAGTACCAGCCTGCCGCCGTATTTTTCCTTGAGCTCGAGGGGCTTCATTCCCGCTTTTACTTCAAGAGGATTCAGCGCGTCGATTCCTATTTCCACAAGATCGTCGATTCTGTCCATAATGTCGCCGCAGGAGTGAAGATGAACGTAAATACCGCGCTCGTGTGCCCAGTCCGCCGCTCTTTTGTGGAATGGCTTGAGCATCTCCCGGTACATTTTGTTGGAGAAGAACATCGTATTCTTGTAACCCATGTCGTCCGGCCAGCTGATGCAGTCGATTTTGTAGCCCTCGGCGAGAATGCGGTCGAAGCACTCAAGGTCAAGGCTCAGATAGGTGTCGAACATATCCATTACCCAGTCAGGCTCTTCAAGCATCGCAACAAGGAGCGTTTCCGTGCCGACCATCCACGAATGGGTCACGTCAAATCCGAACCAGAAGTTTCCGATGATCCATCTTCCCTCAGCCACCCATCGGTCGTAGTTGTGTTTCAGGTAGTCCCAGTTCACCCTGTCATCCGAATACTTCATGCGGCTCTTTGCTTCTTCCCATGCGTCCGAGGTCTTGACCTTGAAATCAATGAATTCCGGTGTGGAGTCCTCATATTTGAAGCTTTTCTGCGTCGCGCCCCATCCGGTTGTGTATATCACGTATTCCGGAGTGTCCTCAAGCACGGTGTACGGATATCGCGGAGAGTTGTCACAGCCTATTCCTGCCGTTTTATCAATGTCGAAATAGTCTATCCAGTCCATGTCGGCGGGCAGTCCCTCGTTGTGCCAGCGGCGGAAGGTTCCCTCCCATGGACTGTCGATAATCGGAACCCTGTCAGCCTCTTTGTGCTGATACATTCTTAAAAATCTTTCTTTTGATGTCATGGTCGTATTCCTCCGTTATATAAAATTTGAAATTTCGGAAAAACCGCATTACTTCAACTCGCCTTAAAAGCCCATTGTTCCAGCCGCGTGAGCAGTGACAAGTGTTCCCAGATAAATTTTTTCTCCCCTTGCCGTCACATCGTTGGAGCTGATCTCAGAAGTAACCGTTATCTCTCCCACGGCGCCGCGCTTTTCAGCCTCAGCCCTCACTCTGCCTGTCGCATCCAGAACGGCAAAATCAATTGCGTCCTCAATTTTTTCAAAGGTCTTGTTTCCGCCGCTTCCGTAAACTATGTATCCCGAGGTTCCTTCGGCATTGTTGTCCGGCTTGATCTCCACGGAGTATTCTGCGCTAACACTTCCCGCTATGGCTCCGAGCGCATTTGCCACCTCATGATTTTTCGGAATTACCGCATGGGTGCCGAGCATTCTTGCGACATCCTCAAGGAAAACAAAGATAGGTGCGCCTACGCCGACAAGGGTGTATTCTGTCTTGAACATGACGGAAAACAGCCCGTCCGGCTTGCCATCTCTGACTTCCTCGTATGTATCCGTGATAAAGCGCTCGACACTTTCGTTTACGCCGTTTTTCATGTATTCGGCATATTTGTTTTCGAGCATCGCCTTTACGATGTTTGTGTATAGCTTCTTCTTTACCTCGTCGTAAACCAGATCACACAATTCTTCGACGGAAACTTCGAGATTGTGCGCGACAAATTCGGCTCCCAGAATTGATGCTTCGGTGCGATATTTCGTAAAATCCCCCTTGATGTGCATGATATCGGTGGGTGTGAGTCCGCATATCTGTACCGCGCCGTCTTTTATCAGTCTTTCTGCGTGCAGAGTATAAATGTCCTTGCCGACGGCGGCAGCAGCTTCGGAAATAAGCAGCGGCCCATCCTTCAGCGCACGGCAGAACGCTTTTTCCTCATCCGTGTACCTCGCGCTGTCCTCGATATCCTTGATCAGCATATAAAACTCATACAGAAATCTCGTGTGCTTCTTTTTTTCGAGGTTTCTGAGCCTGTCGATTACGGACGGGTATTTCTCTGCGGCGATGCACAGCGGAACCACCCGGTATTCTTCAAGATACAGTTTTTTACCCTCGTAGTGAACCGCACTGTCGCCGCCAAGCCCGAAAGTTTTCACATACAGGCCGTTTACAAATGTTCTCCATCTTCCGATTGACACGCCGTCAGTTACGGTAACGGGAACGCCGTTATTTATAAAAGCAATGTCGGTTGTCGTTCCGCCCATGTCAACTACTATGCTGTTGGGGCAGTCTGTCAGCTGTGTGCATCCGATAACGCTGGCAGCGGGGCCGCAGAGAAGTGTTTCAACGGGGCGCAGTGATGCAAATTTTTCCGACATCAGGCTTCCGTCGCTTCTGACTATCACAACGGATGACGGGTGGATATTTCTGACGGCAAGGGCTTTTTTGACCGATTCCATGAACTCGCTGATTACGGGAAAAAGTCCGGCGTTCAGAAGAGTGCTTGCTCCACGGCGCAGGCAATTCAGCTCTGAAAACAGCTCGTGTCCGCAAACGACCGGAATATTGTGTTTCCGCTGAAAAATTTCCTTTGCCTTCTTTTCAACCGACGCGCCGTTTCTCATGGCGTTCATCTCGATAATGCCCACGCCGTCGAGATTTTCAAAACCGTTTTCTATCTGATTTTCGAACAGCTCCCAGTCGGGGTCACGGTCGGTTTCTCCGGAAAATCTGGTGTAGCTCTCCTGGATATACATTTCGTCCGAAGATGGCAGACCGTACTGACAGCCGTACTGGTCTATGACATTTTTGTCGCCGCCGAAGAAAATCAGCTTTGCCCTTCCGCCTTTATCCTCAACGCAGGCATTTGTGGCGAGGGTCGTCGAAAGGGATATTATTTCAGTCTGCTGCACTAAATCTTCCGGCAGTCCGTCAATCGCGCCAAGAATACCGACGGTCAGATCATTTTTTGTCGTGAGAGATTTCGCGCTTCCGAGGATTGTCTTGCCTTCAAAGTCGTAAATGACAGCATCGGTGTATGTGCCGCCCGTGTCGATTCCTATTCCGAGTTTCATTTTTTCACCTCAAGCAGGTATATTTTATATTTAACGTGATTTTTAAATAATCTTTGTCCGAGTATATCACAGAAGATTTAATAAATCAATAGAATGTTTATAAAATAGCTATATTAATCGGGATTTCATCCTCTGCGCGGCGCGACAAAAATATGGGTGCAGACTTTTGAATCAGCACCCGTTTATTTTTTATTCAGAGGAGCTCATCAGGAACCGAAAACGTGTTGCCCGCTATCGGTTTTACGTCAATGTCTCAGGCTTGATTTTTTGCGAATATGTTTTTTCCGCTTCATAATCAATCGCCACGCAGGCAAGCAGTCCGCCCCAGTGGTAGAAGTTGTTGCTGTTGGGTTTGTCGCAGCCCCAGCCGTCCGTTCCGTTGTAGTTTTCGTGGACATGGCCGTGTGCGTTCCACTCTTTCAGCAGCAGATTGCGTGAGCTTTCGGCAAGCAGGGCTTTTTCCCTCTCCATTCCGCTGTCGCAAAGGGCTTCATATACAAGGAAATTCATCGGCGCCCAGATTCTGCCCCTCCAATAGTCCTGATCGGGATATGCCGGGTCACTGCGCGAAATTGACGGCAGCATGAATTCTCCGCCCAGCTCCTCGGGATTACAGAGATATTTCTCCGAAATGGATTTTTTCTGCGCTTCGGTCACGTTTTCCGAGAAAAGGCTGTACAAATTGGTGGGTGAAATCCTGTGGCTGAATTTACTCGTCACGGCGTCACGATTTTCAAAAATTCCGGTTTCCGGATTCCACAGCGTACTCATAGCCGCCTCAGCCCTCTCGAGCCGTTTTCTCAGTTCGGCGACAGCCTCGGGATGACCCGCGATTTCCGCAAGCTCCATAAGACAGCGGCAGTCTTTTATGTACAGTCCGGTCAGGCCTACGTCGGACAGCAGCATTTTTTCGGAAGCCTCATCGAACGCCGCGTCGTCGTACATCGGTGAATTGTCAAGTCCCGACTCAAATTTTGCTCCCTGAAGATTGCCGGTGTCGTGCGTTTCAAAATATCTGCCGGAGCGGGGACTGAATTTACTCGATCCCCAGCAGAGAGTTCCGTCAGGCAGTGTTCTGTTTTCGTAGAACCACGTGTTCCAGCGATAAAGCGCGCCCCAAATCTCTCTGACAAACCATTCGTCATGGAATTTTTCCCACAGCAGCTTTACCGCCATGGAGCCAACAGGAGGCTGTGAGCGGTCGCGGCTTTTGAAATCCCCCTCTGCACCGAAGTTCGGCACAAATCCGTTCTCCGTGATTTCATCGGTTATGGCAAAAGCGTTGAGATACGCCAGCTCACGGCTTCCGTAAGAGCTCATCAGCGAGGCGAAATAGGTGTCCCAGCAGAAAAGAACGTATCCGCCCCAGCCCTCGCTCCATGAACGGCTTACGGGAGAGCATACGCGGTCGTGCTCCGGCTCGTAAACGGTATCCCACGCAAGGCAGCTTTTCATCGCCTGATAAGCGGAAGAATTTACTCCGTACGCCGCCTCATCCTCGAGCACCTTTTCACGCGCCGCGTCGAGCTTTTCCCTCACTTCGCTCACCGTACAGGGACAGGTGGAAACCGCGACCGGCCTGTCAAGCCTGACTGAAACAAACGGGCAGAAGGAGCCGGAATATACAAAGGAATCCGATTCTCCCGTAGTGAAGAGTTCAATATGCCGCCCGTCGGGAAAATCCGCGCTCAGCCGTCCGTTGTGTTTTGAAACCTCCCCTTCCTTTCCCCAGAGAAGGCACGCTTCAACTACAAGAGACGGCGCTCTTACACCTGTACAATCGGGGGTGACAAGCAAAAACTGATTTTCATCATCGGCAGTGCTCTCGACAGTGTACGACGCACTTTCGCTCTCGAATTTCAGGCAGGTATAGGAGCCGTCCCAGCTGCGTTCGCCCGGTCTGAGCCCTTTCGTTCCGACTTTAAGATTTCGTATAGTCTCGCTTTCCGCGTGATCTCTGAAGCACAGATTGACGGCAAATCCGTACGGCAGGAGCACATGGGCTGTCATCGACGGAGAATACCAGGTGTTCCAGCCGCTGTTGGTCTGTTTTTTCAGTTCCTCGTATGTCATTTCTCTCGATTCCTTTCAGATTTTTTTATGTTTACTCGGTTATATTCCATGTCCAGCCGCCGTCCTCGGAAACATACAGGCACTCGCCCGAGCCCCATTCGCCTTTCATGTACCATGTCGCGCCCTCCTCTGTCTGATACGGCAGATGCAGCTGCATATTCCACGGGTCTTCAACCTCATCCGGCAGCGGCACATAACAGCGTATCCAGCTTTCACCGCCGTCCGTAGTCCGATAAATTCCGTTTGAGCCGGCATATTTTGGGTGGGACAGTGTGCAGAAGCCCCGGTTCTGGCTCACCATTGCGGCTTCGGTCAGGGCGGTGGTTTCGTATCCGGCAATCTGCTCGCGGTACAATACATCTGCGGCATCGGTATCAGGCGCAATCGTAAGCACCGTCAGTGACGCGAGATTTGTGCCGAGAAAAATATACGCTCTCCCGTCATCCATCAGCTGAATTATACATCTGGAGAAACCTTTTTCGGCGTTTATCCCTATGGGTTCAAGCTCCGGCGTCATTGTATTCCAGCTTTTGCCTCCGTCACGTGAAACGCCGATTTTCATTTCTTCGTCAAAATAACTTGATTCCATGCCGCAGACAATAACGGTATCTCCCTCCATGCACCAGACGATGTGGTTGTTTATGGCATTGATGTTTTCCTTATAAAAAAGCTCCGTTTTAATGTCCCCGTCGGGAGTGCGTATCCAAACTCGGTTTTCACTGTCGAGATACAGTGTGCTTTCTTCCGTCATCGGGTTGTTTTTATATTCGGACAGATTTCTGATTATATCTGAGACAGCATCCGTATCTGTTATTGAAGGTTCCGCGTGGCTGTAGCCTTCCTTTGGTGTGTATGCAAGTCCGATGTACGTCGAGCCCATGAGTTTTGTGGCCTCAAAGGTTCCGACTTCATCCGTACCTTTTTCATCGCAGAGGTAAATCTCGCATTCCGCGTCAACCCTTGTGGCTCCGTCCTCCTCCCAGCACTGAAGATATCTGACGCGTACGATTAGCGAAAGGTCGGGGAAATCCTCGGAAATAGCTTTTGCAATCGCGTCCGATAAATCAGCATTCAGCTCAACCGTATCAGGCAGCTCTTCCATATCTATGTTCCTCAGCGCAAACGTCACCGCAGGCAATACCGCCGTCAGGTCATCATTCCCGCTTTCGTTCAGTGCAGTTTCCTCCGCCGCAGTCGGATTATCGTTTGAATTATCGTCCGACTCCTCTCCCGACTGAACTGTTTCAGCGGTCTGATTTGTTTCCGGCTCGGTTTCTTCATTTTTTTCATCTGTCTGCCGGCACCCATATAAGGCGAGACAGCAGAGCAACAGAAGCGCAGTTACAAATTTTATACGCACAATAAAATCCTCAGTTATAAAATATCGCTTATAACTCAAATGTATTGTCCTGTCACGGATTTATGTTATCGAATAGTCCGTGATTATGCCGTTTTTCCAGCTGCACGACACTGTTTTGCCGCCCTCCGCTCTGAAGCCTGTGAACGAGCCGTTTTCCCATTCAGCCGGAAGCGCGGGAAGCAGTTCAACTCCGTCCTCTCCGTCCTGAAGCAGCATTTCGGCGATGGCAGCACAGCCCCCGAAATTTCCGTCTATCTGGAATGGAGGGCAGCTGTCGAACAGATTCGGCAGAGTGCTCTGAGTCAGGAGTGCGTTGAGCTGTTTCAAAGCCGCCTCTCCGTTGTGCAGCCGCGCGTAGAAATTCACGATCCATGCACGGCTCCAACCCGTATGTCCTCCGTTGTGCTCAAGCCTGCGGGCGATCGTTTTTTCCGCAGCACTGTACAGCTCCGGCGTTTTTTTGCTTATCTGATGCGACGGATACAGCGCGTACAGGTGTGACATATGCCTGTGTCCCGGATCCGCTTCGTTAAAATCCTCCTGCCACTCCATTATATTGCCGTGCTTTCCGATTTTCAGCGGAGACAGCTTTGCGAGAGAATTTTTTATTCTGCCGAGATATTCCGTGTCAGTCTCACCGGCGTCGTCCGCAAGTTCGATAATGCTTTCAAACAAATCGCGGATTATCTCGGTATCGACAGTTGAGCCGGCGCATATACAGCAGTGATTTCCGCTGTCGGGAGCCAAAAACGCGTTCTCGGGTGATATCGACGGGCAGGTCACAAGATGTCCGCTTTTCGGGTCTGTAACCATCGTGTCGAGGAAAAACTCCGAGCATCCGCGCAAGACTCCCCAGTATTTTCTGAGGAATTCTTTGTCAAGTGTGTAGCGGTAGTGCTTCGGTATGCTCATGCAGCACCATGCTCCCGCGACGGCAAAGCATCCCCAAGCGTAACATTCGCCAAGCGCCGTAAAACCGAACGGATTGCTTACGGTGTGAGCGACCCATCCGCGGCTGCCGTAGATCGTTTTTGCGGTTTTCTCGCCGTACTTCTGCATCATCTCAATGTATTTAAACAGCGGTGCGGTGCATTCCCCGAGCCCTGTGACCTCCGCGGGCCAGTAATTCATCTGTAAATTTATGTCGAGGTGGTAATCCGAGCTCCACGGCGGTGTGTTGTCCTTGGTCCAGATTCCCTGCAGATTGGCGGGCAGCTTACTTTCGGCTGACGAGGAGGAAAGAAGCAGATATTTGCCCCAGTTGAAGTACAGCTCATACATTCCCGTGTCACGCTCACCCGATCTGAGCCTTTCAAGCCGGACGTCCGTGTCGAGGGATTTCAGGCCTTCGTCGCTTTCGAGTGAGAGAGAGGACGCTGTCATTCTTTCGCTGAAATATTTCTCATGCGACGCAAGAAGAACCTCCGACCCGAGTCCTGCCGCCCTCTCAAGAGCAGACAAAACCCGCGCCGCGATATCCCCTTCCCCGCCATATGTGGTGAGGACAGAGGTGTATACGGTGATTTTCTTCGCGCCCTCAGCTTTTATTCCGTCGGGGAGAGGATAGGTTTTTCCGTCGGTCACAATTTTTACACCCGAGCTCCATTCAATTGCCCCATCCCCCGGCAGTCTGCTGTGATATGTGAGGGTATCCCCGTTCACGCAGACGTTTTTGTAAACCGAGCGCGTGTCTTTAAAAATGCTTCCGGCTTCAAATTCGGTGCTGTGGGTGCAGGAGAGCATGGCGTAGTATGAATCGTCCGAGCTCTCTGTAATCTCCGGGTCGTATCTTATGTCGAGGCTGATTCTGTCTGCGGCGGTGATATCCGTGACAAGCACATTTGCCTCCGCCGAGACGAAATGCACAGCTCTGTATTTCTCCGTTTCGGTTATCGCAGCGCCGTTTTTTATATCCAGCCGGCGTTTTATCAGCCGGTTTTCTTCACCGCAGACGAGCACAATATCCCCCGCGGTTCTGAAAGTGCCGTATGGCTCGCCGGGTTTGGTAAGACCGCTTCCGCCTCCTCTGCATTTCAGATATCTGTCCGAAACCTCGCAGGCCTCTTTATATTTTCCGCTTAAAATCAGCTCTCGTATATGGGGAATGTGCGCCGCTGTCTCCGGGTCGTCCCAGTCGTATTCATATCCTTCCCACAGCGTTTCCTCGTTCAGCCGGATTATCTCCGTGTCCGCTCTCCCGAAAATCATCGCGCCGATACGTCCGTTTCCGATAGGCATCGCTTCCTCCCACTTATCCGCGGGGCGAGAATATTTAAGGCTGTATTCTTCCATAAGCATTTTATAGCCCTCGGCTTCCTCAAGAGGGT
>JBJFHS010000267.1:0-9033 GCA_051893885.1 Eubacteriales bacterium | reverse complement strand
GTATATCGTGGTCAACAGCATACTTTACCGCTCGACACGCTCGATGTTCAAGGATTTCAAAAAATTCCTCGTCATGTCGGCGGCGGTAATAGTGTTCGCACTGATTATTCCCGCAAACGTGTTCGGCTGGATAGGCGGTATGTACTCTGAGGGCAATACAAAATCCATTGTTTTCACTGTGGACGGGGTTGAAGTGGAGCTCGGCGGAAATGATATTCTGGCTGAGACCGAAAAATATCTCACACATGAGCTCTACGGATACGGTAACGGTTCTGTAATAAAAACTTCGGAGCTGTGGTCAGAAAACGACGACGCTTACCTCAGGGAACATTTTTCTGGATATGCAAATAGCGTAAATTACGACGGGTATGCTGCGACGGAAAAAAATATTGTAATATCGTATGACGAAAGATTCAGGTATGTTGAGGTTGTACAGAAACCGAAATTCGGAATACCGCTCGCTTTTAACATTTATATTTCTGACAGCAGTCTTATCTGGGAAAGAATATTGTTGTCGGAGGAATACAAACATCAAAAGAATGTGTCCGAATGGCTTGACCGCAATTCCTTTTATGAGATGGAGTTAATGCTCGGGGAGGCGCAGATTGACGCTGATATAAACGGTTTCACAGCATATACTGATAATAACACATATGTTGACGAAAGCTATACTACAAAAGACAGCGCAGCAATTGCCGAGACAATACGTCTTATGAATAATATAATCGACAACTGCGTATATAATGAAGACGAGATAAGAAATTCACCGATTGTCGGCAATATCTATATATACTATAAACAGGAGAACGGCAAAAATAACAGCGTTGCATATCCGATATCCGTCGGACAGCTCGATTTGCTCAACGCCGTGTCTGAGCTTGTTGCAAGCATAAAAAATGAAGCCTTTACTCCTTACTCCTCCGCTGATGAATATTATACTGACGTGTTTGGAAAGTGTACCGCCGCGATTATGGTTGATACGGAGACAGGTGAGGCAAGACGGGTCGATGTGAATGACATTATTGCTCACGCGGATGAAACCGTTTCGCTCAGTTCGACATACAGTTGGGAATATTCCCGATATATGCCTGCCGAAGACGTGGGCTATATCTTCATAACAGCAAACGAAGACGGAACCACCAGCGAAATAATATTCAGGCGCGGCGCGGCAGACCACGATGAGCTTGCAAAATTGTTTAACAGCATTAAATAATTGAACAGACAAAACAAACTGCGGTATTGGAAAAAAATCCGAGCCGCAGTTTTTTATTTCAGTTAAGTTTCGCTGTATTCACTCTCGCGAGGTTTGAAAAGCAGTGAAATACACCAGATTCCCGCGAGCGCAACAAGCGTATATACAATCCGTGCGATGACCGAACCCTGACCGCCGCATATCCACGAGACAAAATCAAATTTGAAAAGTCCGATAGAGCCCCAGTTGAGCGCGCCGATTATTACGAGTAAAAGCGAAATTCTGTCAAGCATAGCCTGAACCCTCCTTTCCCGCTGATACGTTAATATTATAACCTCGATTAATAAAAATTAAGCGTGTCAATTATATCCACGCCGATGTAATAAATCGTGAAATAAAATATATTATATTATTACACAAATTTTTTATTATAATAATGGAGGAATAATGCTCGAATTATTTTTGTCAGTCCTTGCCGGTTTTTCGGCAGTAATGCTTTCGTCAGCCGGTAACAATTTTCCGCCTCCGCTCTCAAAAGAAGAGGAGAGGGAATTGTTTGCAAAAATGGCAAAAAACGGCGACCAAAGCGCGAGGGAGAAGCTGATTGAGCACAATCTCAGACTCGTCGCGCATATCGTGAGAAAATACTACGCCTCCAGCCAGTGTGAAGACGACCTGATCTCAATCGGAACAATAGGCCTGATCAAGTCGGTCGATTCGTACAACGTGGACAACGGCACAAGGTTCGCGACTTACGCAGCCAAATGTATTCAAAATGCTATACTATCACAGCGGCCTCATATCGGTTCATTATCATGAAAACAGCACTTGTCATTTTTTCCGTGTTATGATATACTAAGAAAAAAACTCCTGCCTCGGGAGAAAACATCATTTAATCATATTGTGAAAGGATGAAAAACATGAGACTGCTTAATATTACAGCGGAAAAAGAGCGGATGCTGCTGAAAACCGACGGCTCCGGCGAATCGGTTATCGTCCGCGCGTATACCCCTGCGACACGTGAGCGGATTCTGACCGGTGAATTTGCTGTCACGCTGGAAAACGGTGTGGCTTTGGTTCCGCGTGTGGTCAACAGCCGTGACGGCCTGCCACTTCGCTGGGAAATCGAATACGATGGACAAATCATTGATGGGAAAAAGTACACCGAGGACCTCTGTTTTCCGCCGGAGTACGACTATGAGTATCCGCAGACCGACAGCAAAAAGGGCCTGCAGGTGAACATGATTCAGGATGCCATTGAGCTCGGTGTCCGCCACGCTGCGCAGAATATCTGCATCGGAGATATCATGCGTCCGACAGGTTCATGCGAAAATCCAATCCTGTTCACCTATGACGGCGTGGAATATACGTTTGACGGAGACTATATCGCAGGTTTCGACAAGCGCGTCAAAGAGCTGTCCGACAACGGCATCATCGTCACTCTGATCCTGCTCAATTCAAAGCATTGGGGCACGGACACTTCCCCCGAGCTGTACGGCGCATTGTTTCACCCCGATTTTGTCCCCTATAAGGACGAGCCGGACGTTCATCTCAGTGCGTTCAATATGACCACCGATGAAGGAATCCGCTATTACTGCGCGTTTGTCGCTTTCCTTGCCCATCGCTACGCCAGCCCCACAGGAGAACACGGACGCGCCGTCGGTATGATAATCAGCAACGAGATAAATTCCCAGTGGATATGGGGCAACGCGGGACACAAGACGGTCGAGGAATACATGGCGGAATACACCGTCGCCCTTCGCCTTGCGTGGCAGACCGCCTGCTCAATATACAGCAATACCCGCATTTACATCTCCCTCGACCATTTCTGGACCGGCGCGCAGAATACCACGGAAACCACAAAATATTACGGCAGCCGTCCCGTTCTGGAAAATCTCAGCCTCAACGCAGCATCCGAAGGGGATTTTTATTGGAACATCGCGTTTCATCCATATCCTGAAAATCTGGCGTTTCCTGACTTCTGGAACGACACCACCGCCGAAGACAACAACGATACATACCGTATTACCTTCAAAAATCTCCGTGTGTTGGCGGAATTCCTATATAAGGAAGAAAATCTCTATCGCGGTATCCGGCGCCGTGTAATTCTTTCCGAACAGGGCTTCAATTCCCACTTCACCCCCGAAAGCGAGATTCTGCAGGCTTGTGCATACGGCCGTGCCTACCGTATCTGCATGGAGATTCCCGAGATTGACAGCTTCATTCTCCATGCCCACACCGATAACTGGCAGGAATTCGGCTTGAATCTCGGTCTGTGGCGCAGAGAAAAGGACGGCCCGAAAATCGAAGCACCGAAACCTATTTACTATGTCTTCAAATCAATCGACAAAAAAGACGAATCCGGAAAATATCACTGGGAACGCTATTGAAGCATACTTGCAAGCACAAAAATCCTGATAAAACGACAGACAACGGGAACACAGCTTTGATGAAACCTACAGGCTGCATTCCCGTTTTCTTTATTTCTGTGGGATGTATCACAGCTGTTTTTCTTGATGAATACGCTTGTTTTTTACAATTATTTGTGATATTATTTAGTGGCTTAAGCTGTAAACAATCTTTTTTAAGCGGAGAGGCAGGATTTTTATAATGATTCAGGACATACATTCACATACATATTACTCCTTCTGCGGCAGGGATCGGCCTGAGACCGTCGTGGAAGCTGCCATTGCCGGCGGAATTCAGCTTTTCGGCATCTGCGACCACAATTACGGTGTGGGATATGGCAGAATTAACGCATATAACGGCCCGGGTGAGCTTTCTGCGTCCGATTATGAACGTACCCTTGTGCGATACTTTGACCATATCAACCTGATTCGGGAAAAATATGCCGGTAAAATCCGGATTCTGCGCGGAATTGAAGTGTGTACGGATACCGCAAGACCGAGGGCTGTTCTTCCTGCATCGGCGGATATTTCATTTTTTGACTATTGCCTGCTTGAAAATATGGATGACCCGGAAAACTCCGTGGCGGGCGGCGATGTGTTCCGATATGCTGAGCGCTGCGGCTGCAGAACCGGAATTGCCCATACGGATATGTTTTCCTTTATCAATCGGATGGGAGAAGACCCGTACCGGTATTTCCGTCGGATGGCGGAGGAGAATATTTTCTGGGAAATCAATGTCAGCTATGACAGCATACATCACTACAGGGAGCACCCCTATATGCTGCGTTTCTTTGAGGATGAGGAACAGCAGGCTGTTGTCCGTGAATCCGGTGTGCGACTGAGCGTAGGCTTCGATGGCCACAGGGTGGAGGATTACCGTCCGGACAGAGTGGCAGAGGCGTGCCGCAGACTGACAGATATGGGCATAAAACTGGCGTTTGAGGATTAGACAATGAATTTTGTTGCAGTTTTTATGGTTATCTTTTCCATGATCGCCGCGGTGGATCGGATTATCGGAAACCGTTTTGGCCTTGGAAAGGAGTTTGAAAAGGGCTTTATGCTCCTCGGCAATCTGGCGCTGTCAATGATCGGTATGATAATAATTTCACCCTTTATTGCCGAGCTTCTTCGTCCTGCGTTCGATGCGGTATATCGGGTGCTGCATATTGACCCCTCCATCATTCCGTCCTCGCTGTTTGCAAACGATATGGGCGGCGCGTCGCTGTCGGTGGAGGTGGCGAAAAACGACCAGATAGGTTTGTTCAACGGGCTTGTGATTTCCTCCATGATGGGATGCACCATATCATTTACAATACCGTACGCCCTCGGAGTGGTGGATAAGCAGTATCATAAGCCGGTTCTGCTGGGCTTTCTTTGCGGTATTGTCACAATTCCCGTTGGCTGTTTCGTCGGAGGGCTTACAGCTCGGATTCCGCTTGCCGCACTGCTTATAGACATTCTTCCTCTTGTGATTTTCTCCGGCGTAATTGCCTGCGGTCTTGTTTTCTGTCCCATGGCGTGTGTCCGGATATTTGACATTTTCGGTAAGTTTATAAAAATCATTATCACAATAGGCCTTGCACTCGGGATTCTGCGGTATCTGACGGGAATTGAGGTGATTCAGGGACTGGACACATTGGAAAACGGCGCGGCAATCTGTCTCAACGCAAGTGCGGTCATGAGCGGAGCGTTCCCGCTGATGTTCATTCTTTCCAAGCTGATTTCCAGACCGCTTAAAAAACTGGGCGACAGAATGGGCATAAACGAAACCTCTGCTCTCGGTTTTGTCTCCTCTCTTGCGACGATAATGACGACCTGTGAAATGATCGACAGGATGGATGAAAAGGGAATTGTGCTGAACTCTGCATTCGCTATTTCGGGAGCGTACACCTTTGCGGGACATCTGGCGTTTACCCTTGCTTTTCAGCCGGACTATATTCTTCCCGTGATTGTGGGCAAGCTGACCGCGGGCTTTACCGGTTTGCTTGTGGCTGTGATTATTTATAACAGGAAAAATGCTGCAAAATCTGACAGTCAGACACTGAAAAAATAAATTATTCTATAATTTTTAATAAATTTCATTTATTTATTAAATTTTCCTTTAAATTTGATAATATTTGTGTTATAATAACGCATAAATATTCAATTGCTCAGAAATGGGGGTATTCCATGCACTTTAAAGATATGACATACCGGCGGATCACCTATGAAGAAATCGCCGAAGCCTATGAAGCACTTTGCTGTGAGCTGCAGAATGTATCATGTGAAGCGGATTGCATGGAGGTTCTGAAAAGCCAATACCGATTAAACGACAAAATGACTCCCATTGATCTGTGCTATGTCCGATACGGAATGAATGTGAATGACCCGTTCTACGCGGAGGAACAGCGTTATTACGATGAAATCGGCCCGAAGATCGGCGAGCTGTCAAATAGGTTCTACCGGCTTCTCGTTGAATCACCGTACAGCTCCTGTTTTGAGAATCTGATGGGTTCCTTTGCGTTTACCCTGATAAAATCCAGTCTGGAAGGATACGACAGCAGCCTTGTTTCACTGGAGCAGGAGGAGAACGCCCTGGTCAGCCGATATAATCAGCTCGTCTCCAACGGAAAGGTTGATTACAACGGAAAACAGGTCAGCCGGGGAAGTCTTGCGTTGGAACAGCAGTCCTCTGACCGCAGCGTACGGCGTGACGTCTACCGTGCAATAGCCGCATCATGGGACGCTCAGCGGGACGAACTTGAAGAAATATACGACCGGATGGTTCAGCTGCGCGACCGGCAGGCCAAAATTCTCGGCTACAGGAACTATGTCGAACTGAGCTATCTCCGAATGAACCGCATCGGTTATACGCCGGATGATGTGGCACGGTTCCGGGAACAGGTTAAGCGCGATCTGGTACCGATTGCGGCGGCATTGAATGAGCGGCGCAGAGCACGTCTCGGTCTGGAGCATCTGTATCCATACGACGGCGGCATCAGCTTTCTGGAGGGCAACCCCGTTCCGCTCGGCGGTGAGGAATTCTGCCTTGACATGACCCGGGAAATGTACAGCCGCCTTTCACCCGAAACGGGAGAATACATCAATTTCATGCTCGATAACGGACTCTATGATGTTTCGCCGAGGGACGGAAAGCAGAGTGGGGGATACTGCACCCAGTTTGAAGCATACCGTTCGCCGTTTATCTTCGCAAACTTCGACGGAACCAGCGAGAACGCATATATCATGAGCCACGAAGGCGGCCACGGATTTTATTTCTACCTGAAACGCGATGAAGAAATCCGTGAGCGCGGCTGGTACACCTCCGAGATGGCTGAGACCCACGCTATGTCGATGGAGTTTTTCACCTATCCGTATATGGAACTGTTCTTCGGCGACCGTGCGGAGGACTATCGGAGAATGCATCTTGAGGGTGCCGTAACAAGAATCCTTTACCAGTGCCAGCAGGATGAGTTCCAGCAGATCATATATGAAAATCCCAAACTTACCAAAGCCGGGCGCAACGATGTCTGGAAGCGGCTTGAGGATGACTATTTCCCATACCGTGAATATCCGGATGACGAGGACAAGGCGAGAATCGGCACACGCTGGCAGAAAATCCCACACACATTCCTGTGGCCGTTTTACGCAATTGACTATGCGCTGGCTCAGGTCTGTGCACTGCTGTACTGCCGGTGGATGAACGAGGATCCGGGCGGAGCATGGCAGAGCTACCTGACTTTCTGCCGTACATCGGGCAGCAAAAATTTCCCCGAGGCTATTGAAGCTGCCGGCCTCGATGATCCGTTCGCAGAAGCGGGACTAAAAAACCTGATGGGTTGGCTGCAGACGCGGCTTTAATTCATATAGTGCGGATTGCCCTGTGAAACGCACAAAAAATAATTATAAAGGAAGTACAACCATGAAGAAACTGACAGCTATGTTGCTTGCTGTACTTATGCTGCTCTCGGCCTTTGCAGGCTGCTCAAAGCAGGGAAGCGACGATGACAGCAATGCAACCTACACCTACCGCGGAACCTATTCCGGTGTATCGACCTGGTCGCCCACTGACTGGGAGATATCTTCGGAATACGATATGCTCGGCTATGCCGTAACCGTGTTCTATGGATTCTGGATGAACGAAACCAAGGACGGCTATAACATTGTCCCCGAACTGGCGGCGGAATTACCTGTAGACGTAACCGCTGATTATGTGGGCAACGAGACCTACGGTGTACCTGCGGACGCAACCGAAGGATATGCATGGCAGATCAGAATGCGCGATGACGCTGTGTGGGAAGACGGAACTCCTATCACAGCTCATGATGTCGAATACACATTACAGCAGTTTTTGAACCCCGATATGAAGAACTACCGCGCGTCCCTTTTCTATGTAGGCGGAACAGCACTTGCCAATGCGGAGGCATACTACAATAACGATAAAGCCGGCGGAACCAAGCTGACTCTGGCTGCCAATCTCGGCAAGAGTATGTCTGACTTCAGCGCAGGAGAGGGCGGACAGTATGTTGATGCTGACGGCAACAAGGTCTACATCGGCTGGAACATCCACCTCGACTGGCTTTCCGACTACACTCTGGTAGACTACGGCGGATACATGGATGTCGACACCTATTATGCTTTATACGCTCTTGCGGATGAAAACGGCTACATCCCCGCAACAGAGGAATCCGTTGGTCTGCTTTACTCCGTAACCGGCAGCGATGTCTGGGGCGGTGAGTCAGAGGACGATCTCGTCAACTACCTCTTCTGCGAGGACGGTGTGGTTGAACCTATCTCATGGGATAAAGTCGGTTTTGTTCAGAACGACGAGCACACCTTCACTATCATTCTTAAGAACCCCAGCTCCCTGTTTGACTTTGAATCGAACATTGACAACCTGATCCTTGTAAAGGAAGACCTGTATGAAGCAAACAAGACCGAAACCGGCGGTATTATTAAGTCCGCATACGGTACCGGTGTCGATAAATTCAGCTCCTACGGCCCCTACAAGATTGTAAAATATCAGGAATCAAAGGAAATAGTATTTGCAAGAAACACAAACTGGTTCGGCTATTCCGATGATCGCTATGACGGTCAGTATCAGACCACCGACATCGTTCTGCAGCAGATTGACGAGCACACAACTCAGCTCTCTATGTTCCTGCAGGGCAACCTTGACTCAGTAGGTCTGGCGGCGGACGATATGGAAAAATACGGCACCAGCGATTATGTTTATTATACTCCCACCAGCAACACATATTACCTTGCGCTGAACACCGACTATGATATGCTGAAGAGCCGTGAGGTCAGCGGTGTCAACAAGACTATCCTTACCTATATCGACTTCCGTAAAGCTATGTCCTATTCCTTCGACCGGCTTGACTACGTAAAGAGCTGCGTTCCCGTATCCAGTCCTGCTTTCGGTCTTCTCAATGACCAGTATGTCTGCGATCC